>CACZPC010000122.1 GCA_902782985.1 Oscillospiraceae bacterium | reverse complement strand
TTTCATAGCATTTATTTCCTTTCTGATTTAATAAGACTTTTTAGGTACTGATAATATAGCAAAATGAAAATCATATTACAAGACCAATTTGTAATGATTCTAAAAAAGACAACAAAAAGCCAATAGAATTATGCACGTTTTTTGACTATCGGCCTCAGCCTTCTTCGCCGTCATCGCCCTCATCCGACGAGGTACATATAGGACACGGCGTATATGGAGTCAATGCCGAATTCTCTACGAAATAGTCACTTCTGACATTACCTGCTTCGCGGCAACTGTCAGTCGGAGAATATCTTGCTCCCGACTCGGCACAATATTCCATGCGAACGACATCATCAGGCATGGCAAATCCGACACTTTCACAATCTCCGTGGATCCTGCTCATAACGTAATACCAGATCTCTATGGCATTGGCTCTGTCACAGGACGGGATGACAGTCTGTCTTAATCTGTTGTCGTAGCCGTACCAGACGGCAGCGCAGTAATACGGTGTATATCCGCAGAACCATTTATCGAGATTATCATCGGTAGTACCGGTCTTACCTGCGGTTCCGATATACTCACCGTCATCGTTATAGATAATGTCAGCATGTCCGGATGCCGTACCCTCTCTGATAACTCCCTCGAGCATATCGCTCATAAGGAAACATGTCTCAGGCGAGAATACGCTTCTTTGTACGGGATGACACTCCAATACAACATTGCCGGAGCTGTCAAGAACCTGAGTATAGGCATGAGGTTCGGTATAAGTTCCGCCGGAAGCCAGCGTATTGTATGCTCCGCACATCTGAAGAGGCGTGATACCGTTGGTGAAAGCACCTACGGCCTGTGCGGGATAGGGATCCTCATCGATCTCGATGCCCTCCTGTCTCAGATACCAGAGAGCCAGGCTGCCGCCGACCATATCCCATACCTGAACGGCGACGGTATTCTTGGAATGCACTACCGCCTCTCTGACTGTTATATTTCCCCAGTAAGATCTGTCGGAATTAAGAGGCCATGCCCTGCTCGGGTCATTGGGATCGTAGTGGACTTCCTCATCACTTACTATGCTCGCGGGAACGATATATTCCTTTTCAAGTGCAGGTGCGTAATCGATAAGAGGCTTGATGGATGAACCGGTCTGCCTGTATGCATCCGTCGCTCTGTTCAGCACCAGATTACCGGGCTTTCGTCCGAAGCCACCCTGCATAGCCGCGATGGCGCCGGTCTGGACATTCATTATGACCATGCCCGCCTGCGGCTTCTCAGGATAATCAGACAGGATCGACGGATCCTTCTGGAACAGGTCGACATCCGAGAATGCCTCGTCAAGTACCGCCTGAACATCGGGCTCCAGAGTCGTGTAGATACTGTATCCTCTGTTATATACGATCGTCGTAGCAAGAGATACCGAGATCTGTCGAGCTTCCGCAAGATCGTTTACTACCTCTCTTACGGCATACTCGGCGAAATAGGAATTGATCACGGTTGCCGTATTCGTATTCTTGGATACGAATACAAGCTCGGTATTAAGTGCATCTTCATATTCTTCATCGGTAATATGACCGAGCTCGTGCATCTTTGATAAAACGATACGCATTCTTCTCAATGCATTTCGCCTGCCCGACTCTCTTAAAGGATTATAGTAAGACGGGCTCTTGGGAAGACCTGCAAGGAATGCACATTCAGCCAGACTCAGCTCGGATGCGTCTTTACCGAAATAATTCTGGGCAGCGGACTGAATACCGACATAGTTATTACCCATGGGAGCGAGATTGATATAGAGCTCCATGATCTCATCTTTGGAAAGCTCCTGCTCGAGAGCCATGGCGGCAAACCACTCCTGAACCTTTCGAGAAGTGGAGTGCTGATCCTGACCCGTAATAAGCTTGACCGTCTGCTGGGTTATGGTAGATCCTCCGTAGGTGGCGGTACCGCCGTTGGCAACAGCCGAAAGCACGGCACTTCCGATCCTCTTAAGATCGATACCGGAGTGGTCATAGAATCTCTCGTCCTCGATGCTGATGATCGCTTCATCGATATAAGTATCCTTAACGTCACCAATGGGAACATAGATCCTGTCCACATTCTCATTACCGGTAAGTCTTGCTATCTCATTGCCGTTGATATCGTATACAAATGAGGTCTGAACCTCTTCTGTCTGAGTAAGATCGGATATGGAAAGCGGACGTGTCGTGGAAACATATCCCAGGAGCATGCCTGCACCGAATCCTCCGAATGCGAAAGATGCGCAGAGAACAAGTACAATACCGATCTTTATAATGTCCGAAATAAAAGAAACCGTCTCGTGGAACCAACTGCGGTTAAATCCCGACCTTGTCGGCTTGCCCTTAAGCGTGCCCCTGAGCTCATCGGCCAGAGCACTGTCCTCGGGCGCTACGGGTGCCGAGTTACGGATAGGACCTTCCTGATCGCCTCGCATAGATCTCTCCCTTCTTTTTCTAAAAGCATATTTTACCACTATTCATGTTACAATCACATTATGGATTTGATCTGCGACGTAAACATAAAGGATATGGGCTCTGACGGAGAGGGCATAGGTACTCTCCCCTCAGGCAAGACGGTCTTCGTCCAAGGAGCACTCCCCGGCGAAGTCTGCCGTATAGAGATAGTAAACGAGAAAACAGGTTTTTGTGAGGGAAAGCTGAAAGAGATACTTACTCCCTCTCCTGACAGAACAGGCAGATATGAGGATGATCCTCCGGGAGCGGG
>CACZPC010000121.1 GCA_902782985.1 Oscillospiraceae bacterium | reverse complement strand
CAATGCATGGATCATCTGTGCCGAGGCTTATGCCGGAAGAGGAGAGAAGGCTTTCGAGTACTACTCCAAGATCGCTCCCGCATTCACTGAGGAGACATCCGATATCCACAAGACCGAGCCTTATGTATACGGTCAGATGATCGGCGGTAAGGATGCTCAGAACTTCGGTCAGGGCAAGAACTCCTGGCTTACAGGTACGGCTGCATGGAACATGGTTGCCATCTCCCAGTATATCCTCGGCGTTAAGCCCGAGTTCGACGGCTTGAGAGTTGATCCTTCCATCCCCGCTGCATGGGACGGCTTTACTGCTTCCCGTCAGTTCAGAGGCGACACATATGAGATCACGATCAAGAATCCCGATCACGTTAACAAGGGCGTTAAGAGCCTTACTGTTGACGGAGCTGCCGTAGAGGGTTGCATCGTTCCCGTTGCAGGTGACGGCAAGACTCATAAGGTAGAGGTAGTACTCGGCTGATTTTGAACGGATATCTATAAGAAAAACAACAGATCCGACAAGCGGTCGTCTTAACCGGCGACCGCTTTGTTGTTATAATCAAAAGGTATATTGCCATCGGAGGTATTACTCATGATTTTAAGAGGAGAAAAGGCCAGAGAGCAGGTATGTCCGGCATCTTCGGCATTGAGAGATAAGTTTTCTTCGGTAGAGATAAACGGAGCGGTAAGTGCTCAGTACATAAGCTTGTCGGGTAAGCCCGTCGTTGCAGGTGTAACGGGACTTGATTTCGAATCTCCTTTTATATCCGTATTGCTTCAGCTCGAAGAGCTTGATGCGGTGCTCGGTAAATGTTTTGCCGAGGGTAAGAGTATCCTTTTTAAGTATGACGGCAGCATCAAGGTCTATGTCGAGAAGGACGGCAGCATAGATGAACTCTCTCTTGATGAGCGCTCTGTAAAAGCTGCTGTTGATGCGATCGAAGCTTCTCGAAAGTGGGGAGGCGAGCTCAACGAAGACGGCGAGCTTATCGCGGATCCGTCTACTCCCGCACCGGGCCCTCATTATTATACAAATATGCTTATCGGTAACCGTATCGGATTTGACCGTCCTCTTCAGAGTACTCCCAAGAGTGCAGTCGACGTATTGGGCGGAGGATGCTTCAGAGCCCATGCCGATACTCAGGTCCTCGCAACAAAATGGGACTACCTTCCCGAAGAGAACGGATTCCCGGCAAATCGCCAGTTCTATATCACTGAGGGCGGCAAGCAGATCTTCTGGTCAGGTACCGCAAGTGATATAAATCTCAAGAAGGTTGAGACAAAGCATTCGCAGAACAGGACGGTTATATCATACGAACTCAAGGATGGTCTTAAGATCACAAGAACGATCTTCATCCTGCCTCAGGCTGATAAGATGCCTCTTGCTGCCGAAGCTCAGATGATCGATATCGAGAATACTTCTTCTGCGGACAGGGATCTTCGTATCGTATATACGGGTATGTTCGGTACAAGTGAAGTACATGCTCTTCGTGAGGACGTTATATTCTCCACGGTAGTTGCTCAGTCTGAAGTATTCTTCAACGAGGATAATGAGATCAGAGCCATAAGCTTTAATCCCAACCCCAAGTGGACCAAGGGCAATATCAGGTATAATGCTCTTCTCGTACATGCGGATGACAAAGTGATCTTCCCTCAGGAATATTGTGCAAGATATGCGGATCTTGTAGGAAGCGGCACTCTTGCCAAGCCTCAGTTTATATCTTATCTGATGGACAGACCTTCCAGAAAGGGTCCAGGATTCTTCGCGCTTGCAACCTCATTTACGGTCAGGGCGGGCGGAAGCGTAAGAGCAGATGACTTTACCTGCCTGTCTTCGGATGCGGTAAATGACAAGTTTGAAGACGAGGTCACGATGAAGGAGGAGCTTTCCGCACTGATCACGAAGTTCAGCGACAGAGAAGCACTTCCCCGTGAACTTAATAAAGTGATCGACTTCACTAAGGATTATGCCAAGTATATGAAGATCGAGCATAAAGATAAGGATTTCGAATCTTATGTCAATAACAATCTTCCTTTCCAGGTCTTCTATCAGACCTTCGTATCAAGGTCGCTGGACTGGACTCAGAAGGGCTACAGGGAGATCGGTTTCAGAGAGATCCAGGACATCTTTGCTTCCATGTATTATTTCCGCGGAATGGGTCAGACGGAGTTCGTCAAGAAGCTTCTTCGCGAGTGGGCAGGCAATGTATTCGAAGACGGATATGCCAACCATAACTTCTACTGGACAGGCAAGGAGCCCGGCTGGTGGTCCGACGATGCGCTCTGGCTCCTTCAGGCACTCGACCGTTATGTAAAGCT
>CACZPC010000120.1 GCA_902782985.1 Oscillospiraceae bacterium | reverse complement strand
TTAAAATATGCGGTGAATGGGAGACATGAGTTGCACGGTGTGAGATTTGAGTCGCAGCAGTCAAGTAGTCGTTGCGATATCACAGAAGGCTCGTGGAGTTACAAAGGGTGCCGGATGAGTTCGAAGTACTGTGGTAAGGTTCGCTGGAGCTATTTATATAAAAAGATCCTTCGGTAATCACCGAGGGATCTTTCTTTTTGTATCATCATTGATCCTTTTGCTGAAGTTCCACTATGTAGGGAAGATTCCTGCCGATCTCTTTTCTGTCAAGACCATATCCGAGGAGCCATCTGTCATCGATCTCGAAGCCGTAATACTTTACCGGGATCGTCATAAGAAGTCTGTTCGGATTCAGGAGCATCGTGCAAAGTGTGATGTCCTTCGGCTTCTTGCTCTCGAGATTGGAGATGAGATATGCCGTGGTAAGACCGGTCCTTATTACGTCCTCTACGATCAGTACGTGCTTATCGGTGATATCTATATCGATATCCTTTGTGATGCGCACTACACCTGTCTTTGAAGTCGTATCGGGTATATTGCCGAATCCTATCATATCGATCTTAAGCGGGAGATCGATCGCTCTTGTAAGATCGGAGAAGAAATACAGCGAGCCCTTGATGACTCCTATAACGACCAGTTCTTCATCCTTGTAATCTTCGGTGATCTGCCTGCCGAGCTCCTTTACCCGCTTTCTTATGGTCTCCTCATCATAGACTATCTTCTTTATCTCAATACTGTCCTGCAATACAGACGGCATCCGTCATCAACCTCCGAATTGTTTTAATCTTTCGACAAGTGCCAGGAAGTCTTTTTTATAAACGATCTTTACATTCGTTCCGGGGTAGAGCTCCATGACCATCCTTGCCTTCTTGTTCTTCTTGGTTACGTATTTTTGCTCCATCGTCGTAAGCTCAAGGTAGATATTGAACTTAGGAAGATAAAAATCGGGAGAGAAGGCCATCTTTATATTTCCTTCCGCATCCCACTCGATGGGGAATGTCTTCGGCTCATACATCCATTCGATATTGTACATATCGAGGATGCGGGCAAATTCCTCTTCTGTCGGATTCTTAAATACAGGGGTGCGGCTCTGGTGATCTATAGAGTTGTTGTCCATTGTCTCGCGGCTTATCCTGAGACGCTTATCGTGCTTTGAAGCGAGTGATAAGACCGCATCGGCGCATTCCTCTACCGAGAGCTTATCCGTATTTAATGTGAGGTCATAAAGCTCGGGCGAAGAAAGATCGGTATTAAAAAGAAAACTTACAAATCTCTTATGCTTTCTGTCACCGATGGCGATCGTGGAGGCGGCATCTTCATGGCTGAGATTGTATCTCTTTGAAATCCTGCCGCATCTGGTATCCTCACCGGCATATACCCTGATATTGATCGTGTCCTCACGTTCTCCTAGGATCACGCATCCGCCAATGCCCAGTACGATCAGATCTTCCGAGTTATCGGCCTTATCCTTAAGAGCTTCCATAAGGCGATCCTTATAGGTGATATCCGTACCGTTCATCTTGTCCAGGAAGAATTTGGCACTTTCATTTAAACGGTCGATCTCCTCATCGGGGAGTTCGCCGAAGAAATTTTCCATCGCATAACTGCGGGAGATGATCTCACAACCCAGTTTTTCCTTGAGATAATTTGCCAGTTCGTCTCCAAGACTTCCGCTTTGGCGGGAGATGGTGATGATCGCCATATATACACCGTGCCTTTCGATATAAATATTATAACATTAATATTTGAGATATAATCCAATCATGAGCAGTATCGTAGTTTATTTCAGCCATTCCGGAAATACGAGATCTTGGGCGGAGAAGACCGCTTCTTTGCTCGGGAGCGATCTTACGGAAATAAGGCCGCGCACCTTATTCCCGGATGATCCCGGAGAGCTTGAAAGGATCATTGTCAACAGGAAGGAAAAGGGTCAAATAGCGCCCGTGTATCCTCCGGACAGCATGATAGACGGATACGGAGTGATAATACTTGCTTTTCCCATATGGATGTCCGCTGCTCCTGAAGAAGTAAGAACATATCTGTCAGATATTGACTGGCGCGGCAGAAAGGTCTATATCCTCGCCACATACAGCGGTGCTGTCGGAGATTATATCACCGGTATCAAAGAGCTGTGCGACGGTGCCTCGTTTGGAAGATCGTGTGCTGTAAGAACAGGGTGTCCCGGGGATTCCGCCTTAGCTCGAAATGATATGAAGCGATACGAAGAATGGATCGGTGAGATCAAGCGTTTTCCGGGAATCTAGGAACTCTTTTATTTTATGAAAAAAGATGTTGACATTTTGCCTGACTTCAATATATAATCATTCACGCGTAAGACGCCGACTTAGCTCAGTTGGTAGAGCAGCTGATTTGTAATCAGCAGGTCGCGAGTTCGAGTCTCGCAATCGGCTCCAATCTATAACCCCGTAACCACAGTGGTTGCGGGGTTTTTGTTTTGTGCTGATTCCATTTGAAATTGTCTTTTGAAAGGGCGATGCAACTGCGTCCGCGGATACATAGCTTTTCGATGAGACTATTCACATTCTTAATGATAATTAAATAAATCGCATAGATTTTGCCCGTTATATTTGTGCAATTACTGACAATGTGGCGGATTTGTAACAACTTTTTGAATTTCCGTATCGACAACCGGACTTGTACGTAGTAAAGTAGTGATGGTTAACGAGCGTTATAAAAAGCTCTGAAAAGGGTTGAAAACGGTGGGGTTTGTACGGATTTAGTCCTTTTTACATTGGCGTTTGCAACTATGGCACATATTAAAAAATCAATTGTGGTAATATGTGTGCTTTTTGTGAACAAATGGTTAATGGTATTTTTATTATAGGGGAAAGGATAAATCAGATGAAAAGTTTATCTAAAATGATTGTATCCGCGCTTACTGCGGGAATCATGCTTCAATGTACGGGCGGGTTACCTGTATTTGCGGCTGGAAACGGTATTGCCATCGACGGCGCACATTTCCCGGATCCGAATTTCAGAAACTGTGTCAGGGTTTATGATACGGACGGTAATGGTTATCTTTCTGACAGCGAGCGTGGCATTGTTAACAACATTAAGTGTGAGAACAGCAATGTTTATTCGGTTGAGGGAATCAAATACTTCCCGAATGCGATCGGACTTTGGTGTCTTAATAACAGGATCACCGAGCTTGATCTTTCCGAGAATCCCAATCTTACGGGTATATGGTGTTCCAATAATCAGCTTACCGAGCTTGATCTTACCGATCTTCCTAATCTTGAATGGGTATACTGCTTCGGTAATCAGCTGACTTCGATCGACTTTTCCGGCAATCCGAATCTCGCTTACATTGAGTGTAATAATAATCCGAATCTCGGAAGCATTGATATCAGCAACAATCCTCAGCTTGAGAATCTGTTCTGCAGTAACTGCGGTCTTTATAGTCTTGATGTAAGCAATAATCCGTTGCTTTGCGAACTGAATTGCTTCAGTAATCACCTTACATCCATTGATGTTACCAATAATCCTCTTCTTAAGAGACTCGACATCTGGGATAACTGGGGGATCGGAAATGTTGATCTCAGCAATAATACAAGACTTGAAATGTATAATTGCGCAAAGACTAACTGTACGAGTCTTGATATGAGTAATCAGCCTGATCTTATGCTCCTTATCGCGGGTTTTAACGATAATCTTACTTCTATTAACGTAAGAAATAACCCAAGACTTGCAGATCTTCGACTTGATTGCGATTATCAACTGACATCTCTTGATCTTTCGGGTAATCCGCAGCTTTATAATCTCTATGCATACGGTATGCGTGATCTTCCTTCGGTCAACATAAGTAATAATCCTTATCTCATCAAGACCTATAACGAGGGTGCATATGCTCATGAATCTCATCTCGGTGACGTTCATTCATACACTATCGAATTCGGCGGAACAGATGAATATTTCTGTGATCTTACACACTGTGTAGTTGTTGATGACGGTAAGACTGTTGTTACGTCCGGCGGCAATCCTTCGATCGTTTCCGAGTGCTATACGACAACTAATGACGGACATTCCGGTTCTTCCTTTGTAACGAGAGGTCAGGCTGTTCAGGCTCTTTATGAAGCTGCAGGATCTCCATCTGTAGGCGGAGGCTCCAGATTTAATGATGTAAACGGTACTTCTTATGAAGAGGCAGTAGCTTGGGCAGAGACATACAATATCTGCTTCGGTTATCCGTATATCTGTTCTGATTCTTTCTGCCCGAATGATCTGGTCAGCCGAGAGGATTTTGCTCTTATGGCTCACAGATTTGCAGGTTATATGGGATTCGGTGTCGCACTTGATTACGGAAGAACAGACTGGTACAGCGATTTTTACGATATTGAATACTACGGCTGGGCATCATTCACATGGGCTATGCAGTTCGGAGTTCTGGAGCCTTTCGGTGATTATTGCTATCCTCACGGCCGCATGACTTCGGGCGAACTTCAGGCCTCAGTCAATAAGATCTTCAACCTTGACGGTGCTGCTTCCTATTCTTCGATTGTCGGCGGTAACGGTCCGGGAACACAGGGTAATAATGACAACGTAGTTCTCTATTATTCCGGTGTATCAGGTTCTTCAAGTTCCTCCGGATCATCCGGATCTTCGAGCTCCTCAGGTTCTTCGAGCTCTTCGAGCTCTTCGGCAGCATCTGCAGTAGGATCTGCTGTGGCTCCTTCCGCACCCGGTTCGGTCCTCGGTGCTACACGTTCCGATGTATCGGTCAATTACAGCACTCATGTTCAGAATATCGGTTGGCAGGACTACGTCTATGACGGAGCTATGGCCGGTACGGAAGGCCGTTCCTTAAGACTTGAGGCTATGGCGATCAATGTACAGTCTAACCTTGATCTCGGAGTCAGATATAAGACTCACATCCAGAATATCGGTTGGGAGTCTGACTGGCACTATAACGGTGAGGCTTCAGGTACTCAGGGACACAGCCTGCGTCTTGAGGCTATGCAGATCGAACTTACGGGTTCTGCTGCTGCCGACTATGATATCTACTACAGAGTTCACGTCCAGAACATCGGCTGGATGGATTGGGTAAAGAACGGTGAGACTGCAGGTACATCCGGACAGTCATTGAGACTTGAGGGTATGCAGATTAAGATCGTTCCCAAGGGACAGTCTGTAAACTATATCTCTTACGATACGCACGTTCAGAATATCGGATGGCAGTCAGCTGTTACAGACGGTCTCTGTGCAGGTACGACCGGAAGATCCTTGAGACTTGAGGGTATCCACATCAGTGTTAACGGTCTTGACGGCGTAGGCGTAGAATACAGGACTCACATCCAGAATATCGGATGGGAAGACGGCTGGACATCGGACGGCGGCTTCTCGGGTACGGAAGGTCAGTCCTTGAGACTTGAGGCTATCCAGATCCAGCTTACGGGTGTGAATGCCGACGAGTATGATATCTATTACAGAACACACGTACAGAACTTCGGCTGGACAGGCTGGGCATGTGACGGTGAATCCTGTGGTAGTGCAGGTTATGCTTACAGACTCGAGGGTATTGAGATCCTCATTGTACCTGCAGGAACACCTGCTCCCGGAAGCACGTCCGGTACATTCTATCAGGCTTGATCCCCTATCCGGGATTATCCTATTCAATACAAGAACGGGAGAAGGAGCGATCCTTCTCCTGTTTTTGTTTTACCGGATTGCGACGTCCATTTCTCAAGTATCTTTTATGCCAATCTATCTCTGTCTGTGGTAAGATTAATCGGTTAAATAAGGTTACGATACAGGAGTGTTGATGAAATGGTCCTTGAATACAGCAAGGTTAGAGATAAGCAGTATTTTGACGAGTTCTTGAATGTTTCTCTTTTCGCCAAGCGTATAAAGAAGAATCCGGGGGAGAAGATCAGGGGGATAATCTCTGTTCTTCATACCTATGTTTATATTTCGCTGATCTTATCGGCTCTTTTTATCGCGTTGTTCTTTCTGGGGAACGGTCCGGTCAGGGTGATCGGTTCCGTCGGTGCGGTGGCAGCTCTTGTAGGTCTTGTTTTCAGCCTTGCTCTTGTCATGTCATTCAGCTTGAGGATCAAGGAGTTTTCCAATGTCATAGAGCCGCAGACTCTTACTATCGATGAGAAGGGTGTACGTTATGAATATGCGTCCGGATCTGTGGAGATCAAGAAGAAAGAACTTGCATGCATCGTAATAAATAAGCATTCCGTTTGTTTTCTTCCCAAGAAGGATGATGCCCCTATCATAGGTACCGGTATCGAGTACAGGAATAAGATATTGGCAGGCAAGGATAAGTTGGGGTATGCTTCGATCATAACGGATAATACCGTTGTTTCCGATAGGAAGGATAATAAGGTAAAGCAGGTTAAGAAGGAAAAGAAGAATGCAGCCTGAGGAAGTTAAGAGATATTTCGCCAATGACAGATATGCGGCACTGACCGGGATCGAGATACTGGAGGTCCGCGAGGAATATGCTAAGACGCGTATTACCGTCGAGGACAAGCATCTGAACGGTAATAATGTAGTCATGGGCGGCTGCATCTATACTCTTGCGGATTTTACATTTGCTCTGGCGGCTAATTGCGGTCCTTCGGAATCCATAACTCTCAACTCGAGTATTGTCTTTAATGCTCCTGCACGCGGCAGGTTTCTCTATGCAGAGACTGAGGTCATCAAGAACGGCAGGACGATAGCTAATTATCTCGTTAGGGTTACCGATGAGGACGGAAGACTTATCGCTACTGCCACAATGGTCGGATACAGGACCTGTTGACCGCAGTAAGAGATTACTGTATCATCAGCTTATGATCACAAGATAAGGAGGAACACCGATGAAGAAGACTTTCTGCTGATAATCTGATATTCATGCGGAGAGTTTTTGTTGTGTTCTTTTATATAATATTGCTTTCTGCCGCGGCTTCAGGGCCGTGGTTTTTGTTCTCCGCATTTTAGACACGGAGGTAAATATGGCTTTGATAAACATTAAGAATATGTCATTCGGATATGATGGCACTGATGTTTTCTTATTCAGGGATGTAAATATCGGTATCGACACTTCATGGCGTCTGGCGCTTGCCGGGCGAAATGGCAGAGGTAAGACAACATTTTTCAAGATCCTTAAAGGAGAGGTCGAATATGAGGGAGAGATCTCAGGGGTGCCGCCTATAGTATCATTCCCGTCACGTGAGATCCCGAATGTACCGGATTGGAAGATCCGCAAGGAATTGAATCAGATGGGTGCAGATCCCGATATCATGTACAGGCCTTTCGAGACGTTGTCGGGCGGAGAAAGGACCAAGCTCATGCTGGCATCTCTTTTTTCTTCGGAAAATGCTTATCCCTTGATAGACGAACCTACCAATCATCTGGATATGGAAGGCCGCGAAAAGGTCGCGGATTATTTAAGGAGCAAGGACGGATTTATACTGATCTCACATGACAGGGATTTCCTTGACCGCTGTACCGACCACACGCTCGTCATTGCCAAGACGGGACCGGAGCTCGTCAATGCGACTTATTCGGTCTGGTGGGAGAATAACGAAGATCGCATGGAGAATGAGAAGGCTCGAAATGCACAGCTGAAAAAGGAGATGTCATCCATCGAATCCGCGATGAAGAAGAATGCTTCGTGGTCTGCCAAGGCGGAGAGGAGCAAGAACAGAGCACATGCTTCGAGCAAGGTCAAGGAAGACCATTTCAGGCGCGCGTACGAAGGCGAGCAGGCCAGAAAGCTGATGTCTCTTGCAAAGAATCTTCAGAACAGGAATGAGAAAAAGCTTGAGGAGAAGCAAAGCCTTCTTAAGGATCTGGAGAAGACGGAGAGACTTAAGATCACGGGCAGCGATCATCACAGCAGGATCCCGGTGCTCATCAAGGATGCAGTATTCATGCGGGACGGATATCCCGTCGTAAGCGGTGTAGATATCGTACTGGAGAAAGGGAAGAAGACTGCCCTTATCGGACGCAACGGATCGGGCAAGAGCACTATCCTCAAGTATCTTGCGGGGACAAACGATTCGGAGGGGATAGCGGCAACAGGCGACATCAATATTGCACAGGGCCTTAAGGTCTCCTATGTAGGTCAGGACACATCTTTGCTGAAAGGAAATATCGATATGTTCGCCGCTGATGCAGGTGTCGACAGGACGCTATTTAATACCATTCTTATAAAGATGGGATTTACGCCTGATATGTTAAGACGTGATGCGGATTCCTTGTCGCTGGGACAGAAGAAATGTGTACTGATAGCATTGAGCCTGTGTGAACATGCTGATCTGTATATCTGGGATGAGCCTTTGAATTATATAGATATCTATATGCGAAAGGAGATCGAGAGGTTTGTCAAAGAGAGTGATATAACCATGCTCTTTGTCGAGCATGACCGTTCTTTTCAGGAGGCGGTGGCTGATGCGAAGGTCGTTTTGCCTCATGTTTGACGGATTTTGATCTCGGGTTGCTAATATAATTGTAACAAGACGGTTACATACCTGATGCAGACTTGTTGTCTGAGGATGGTACAATCCGTATAGGTGTTACTATGAATAATAATGTAAACAGATCAAGAATAACTGCAGGCAGAGCCCTGCTTTCGGTGCTTGTCAGTGCCTCTGTTACCGTGCCGATCGTATGCCTACCCATAGGAATGCGTGAAGGAACGAGTCCTGCACTTCAGGTAAGACGTGCGTATGCCGCGACTTTCCCGGAGGAGGAGACAGAGGAGATCGAGGAGCCCGTTGAAGAGCGTGAAGTCGATCAGGATATCCTTAACGGAGGAACTATCACGGCTTCCTATGCAGAAGGCTATGAGCCGGAGCAGACCAGTTCGGAATACAGAGATGTACCGAGTTATACCGTATATCAGTCATATGACCAGTCCGGTCTTAAGGTAGAGCTTTTGGATCCTATGTACTTTGCTCCTGATGATACGACATATTATATCGAGGATCAGGGGACGATAATTAAAGAGGAGCCGTATATGGATTCTCTTACTCTTGAAGCCATACCCGTCGGAGAGGGTGTACAGAGGATCGCATACGGTGACAGCTGGTCCAAGATCAGGACAAGAGACGGCGTAGAAGGATACGTTCTTACCGATAATCTTTCCTATACTATGGTCTGGCAGGACATAGACAGGATAGTCTGGGTAGATGCAGACAGCCTCATACTCAGATCCGGACCGAGTACCGAAGATGAGATGATAGCTACTTTATATAAAGATGACAGACTTCGTTGCATCGGAA
Source organism: Oscillospiraceae bacterium (assembly GCA_902782985.1). GTDB lineage: Bacteria > Bacillota > Clostridia > Saccharofermentanales > Saccharofermentanaceae > Saccharofermentans. The sequence continues at coordinate 1,250 of CACZPC010000120.1, read as the reverse complement.
TAGCAGATAAGTGGTTCAGAGTCATTACGGAGGACGGCACTGAAGGATATGTATATGTATCCTATACGACGGAGAATCCTCCTCCCACTCCTACTCCCACTCCTACACCCGTTCCACCTTCGAATAACGGCGGAGGCGGCGGAGGCGGCGGATCGTCATCGGGCGGCGGTACCGGAGTCGACTATAACCAGGTAGTAGGCGGTACATATGAAAATGTCGGTAATAACGGACAGACTATCGCCAATATTGCCCAGTCGATGATCGGCGTATCCTATGTATGGGGTGCAAGCTCCAGTTCCGCAGTAGACTGTTCGGGTCTTGTATGCTATTGCTATAACCAGCTTGGCGTTTCACTTCCTCACCAGTCGCAGTCGCTTTGCAGCGTCGGCGCTCCGGTAGCACGTGAAGATGTTCAGCCCGGAGATATCGTATGCTGGGATACCGGCGGAGGATATTGCGGTCACGTGGGTATCTATATCGGAGACGGCCAGTGTATCGATGCCAGAGGACGCGCATGGGGCGTTGTCACGGGTGATATCGACAGACATCCTATAGTTACTATCAGACGTATCTATACATGATTATATAAATGAAGATCTATATAAGGATCGGCGATCGATGATCGTCGATCCTTTATTTGTTGTCGAAGATATCGTATGCCGGGAGGATGACGGGATATATAACTGTAAACGGATTATGACATGATCATATTCTTGTTAACAAAAATCTAATATGCTATCCTCAATTCGACTTGCTTGCATTGATATAATGAGTGAGTTGAAAAACACAATTTGGAATGAGGAGTATAGAATTATGATCAAAGAGAATTTTGAGAAAATGAAGAAGCGCGGTAACAGGGAGGATGTCTCATACAGACCTGCTACTGAAGAAGAGGCAAGACGTTGCCGTAATGCAGAAAAGATGAAGTCGTGGTCGCTTCCTGCCGAGGGGATCGGAATCGCCATCGGAATTGCCGTAACTGCATACGGATTCCTGTCATTGGAGTCGATCCATGTAGGTATAGCGGGAGCTGTGATAACACTGATTGCTATCATTACTTTTATCTATTATTTTATCGATGCCAAGCCCAGTAAGTCATATGAAGTTATTGAGGCTGAATGTCTTTCCATCAGCAGCTTGAATAAGCGCAGATATGTTAATGCATGGGTAGAGAAGGACCAGATATATGTTAAGAAGTATCGCTGGTGTTCTGCATTCCATCTTTATACTAATTATCCCGTGTTGCTTGT
>CACZPC010000119.1 GCA_902782985.1 Oscillospiraceae bacterium | reverse complement strand
TTTACGAGCATGTAGCCGACTTCTATGCAGAAGTTGAGGATATCATCTATACCGGTCAGGGCGAACCCTGCGATTCGTATTTCAGAGTCGGTGAGCTTCTTGAGTTTATCGGTGACTCTTATATCGCAGGACCTGATATCTTTAACGCTCTTGCATTTATCAGGAGAGCAGGATTCGGGATCAATATCGAGGATCATGTTTACTACAGGCATAAGTTCCTGCAGCCTGCGATAAGCAGTGAAGATATCCTTAAGTATGTCTATAAAGATAACGGCTATATTGATGAGACGGCAGCATGCAGAGATCTGTTCGGTGATATCGATCTTACCGGAAATGAGCTTATAGACGAGTGCAGGATCAATGCATGTCTTATCGCCGGATACTTAAAGGATAAGGGATCATGCGATCCGACAAAGCTTAACGATGACATTGGTCATTATCCGCTTGATCAGATCAAGTCCAAGGATAATCCCACTTACCATATCATCTATCTTGTAAGAAATAACATGGGTCTTTATAACCTCTACAGGCTCGTGTCGGAATCTCATGTCCATTATTATCACAGAAGACCGAGGACACCCAAGAGCCTTCTTAAGTACTTTAAGTCTTCGATAATCGTAGGCGGCGCCTGCGAGCGCGGAGAAATATACAGAGCGGTAATGAAGGCTTATAAATCCTGTGGCAAGGATAAAGCTTCGGCTCTTGAGGCTCTCAGGAAAGATGAGGAATTCAAGGATATCTTAAGTCTTTATGACTATGTGGAGATCCAGCCGCTTTGCAACAATATGTTCATGACAAGGCAGGATCCTTCAAAGTCGGATACGGGTAATGTCCCTCTTGATGCAAACGACATAAGGATCGTTAATGAGCTGCTCGTAGAGGTAGCTGACCGGTTCGGCATGCCCTGCGTAGCTACTACCGACTCGCACTTTTTAAATCCGGAAGACGGTATGTATCGTAAATATCTCCTCATGAATATGGGTTTTGCCGATGCGGAGATGCAAAGTGATCTGTATTTCCGTTCCACTGATGAGATGCTCAATGAGTTCTCATACTTAGGCGAAGATAAGGCTTTCGAGGTCGTTGTAGAAAATACCAATAAGATAGCCGACATGATCGAATACGGTATCAAGCCGTTCCCTGACGGCACATATCCGCCTATTATCGGAAGAGCTGCAGCTGATGTAAGAGATATCTCATTTACTAAGGCCAACAGACTGTACAGGCATAACGGTGTCCTTAATGAAGTTGTTAAGGCGAGACTTGAGAAGGAGCTTAAATCCATTATCGGTCACGGATTCGCCATCATGTACTACATTGCGTACCGTCTTGTTAAGAAGTCCAATAATGACGGCTATATCGTTGGTTCGAGAGGTTCGGTAGGATCATCATTTACCGCTACGATGTGCGGTATTTCGGAAGTCAATCCTCTGCCGCCTCATCACAGGTGCCCTAAGTGCTGCTATGTGGAATTCGATAATTCCGGTGAATACGGCTCGGGATTCGATATGGATGTGCGGGACTGCCCTGAGTGCGGAACCCGCATGATCAAGGACGGTCAGGATATTCCTTTCGAGACTTTCCTCGGATTTAACGGTGATAAGGAGCCCGATATCGACCTTAACTTCTCGAGTGCATATCAGCCCAGAGCTCATAAGTATGTCGAATTTCTCTTCGGTCATACGCATACTTTCAGAGCAGGTACCATCGGTACATATGCCGATAAGAATGCCATCGGTGTTGCCAGGAGCGTAGCCGAGATGAAGGGCGTTAATTATTCCAATGCCATGCTGACTTATATGTCGGAGGGAATAATCGGCGTTAAGAGAACGACATCTCAGCACCCGGGCGGTATCGTCGTCGTTCCCAAGGAGATGGACGTATATGAATTTACGGCCATACAGTATCCTGCCAATAAGACTGACTGTGGCATCATAACGACGCATTTCGATTTCCATGCCATGCACGATACCATCCTTAAGCTCGATATCTTAGGTCATGCGGATCCTACGGTACTTCGAATGCTTCAGGATCTTACCAATATAGATGTTACGACGATCCCCGTGCCGGACGAGAAGGTAATGAGCCTCCTTGAGTCCACCGATGCTCTGGGATTCCCGCTGGAGGCGACGGAAGCAGGGTCTGCCACGCTCGGCCTGTCGGAGCTCGGTACCAATATGGCACGAGGCATGATCAAGGAAGCCAAACCCAGAAGGTTTTACGATCTTGTACAGCTCATGGGTCTGTCTCATGGTACCGATGTATGGACCGGTAATGCCCAGGATCTTATCCGTGACGGTATATGCGATCTTAATTCCGTTATCGGATGCCGTGACTCCATTATGACGAGGCTTATATACTGGGGTGTACCCAACAAGGACGCTTTCGATATCATGGAGAATGTTCGAAAGGGTAAGGTCGCCGGAGGTCAGGTGCCCGAGAAGTGGGAGAAGTGGAAAGCTACCATGAAGGAGCACGGAGTACCTGACTGGTATATCGGTTCCTGTGAGAAGATCAAGTACATGTTCCCTAAGGCGCATGCGGCAGCTTATTCTATCTCCACGCTTCGTGTTGCGTGGTTCAAGGTCTATTACCCTGAAGAGTATTACTGCGCTTTCTATACTATAAGAGGTGAAGAATTCAGTGCCAATACCATGTGTCAGGGAGAAGCAGCTCTGACTGAGAGAAGAAGGACGCTGAATGAATTAATGCATCAGGATAACAACCCGAAGACCAAGGCCGAATTCTATCTCTGCGAGATCATCGAGGAGATGTATCACAGAGGGATTGAATTCCTGCCGATAGATATCAATATCTCTCATGCTACTAACTTCGTTAAGGAAGAAAAGGGGAAGATCAGACCTCCTCTTAATTCCATCGATTCCATATCATCTTCCATGGCCGAAGCCATCACGAAGGCAAGAGAGGATGGTCCTTTCACTACCAGGGAAGATCTTATGCAGCGAAGCGGTATCGGTAAATCAGCTCTTCAGACTCTTGCCGATTTCGGTCTGCTCGAGGATCTTCCTGAGACGAGCCAGATAGATATCTTTTCGATGCTGGGCGGTTAATATATGCTTACTGCTCAGGTGATCCTAAGAGACAGCGTAAGGCAGACCGATAAGCTCTTTACATATAAGATCCCCGATGAATTAAGGGATAAGATACGTGAAGGGCAATATGTACTCGTGCCTTTCGGGTTTGGCAACCGCATGAAGACGGCGGTCGTCTATTCCGTGCAGGATACGGATCCGGGCAAGATGAGGCTTAAGAATATCTTCGATATACTGGACGATATTCCCGTTATGACAGGAGAGCAGCTCGCTCTGGTTCAGCCGCTTTCGTCGAGACTTCTGTGTACTATGGGAGATGTAGTGGCACTGATGGTACCTTCTGTAGTAGGCAAGGCTTCTCTGCCTCAACTTACATATGTATCGCTTATGTCAGATGATGATGCTCGTGAAGCGATCGAGAGCGGATCTTTGAGGTCAATTACTCATATCCATATCCTTGAATATCTCCTCGAGAAGGGTGAGACCGAGAAGAAGGAACTTCTTGCCGCATGCAAGGCGACGGAAGCGCAGTTTAAAGCCGTCAGGGATAAGGGTTTTCTTTATCTTGAGAAGAGAGAGGATTCTGAAGCTCCCATAGGATCGGCGATACCCACGGGGGAGATATCGGAGGAGTTTACCGTCGTACATACTCTTAATGATGAGCAGGAGGCTGCCGTCAAGGCCATAACGTCTTCTGATAAGGCGGAGGTATTCCTGCTTCACGGTATTACCGGAAGCGGCAAGACTGAGGTATACCTTAAATGCGCCGGTGAGATCATGGAGCGCGGCGGTACGGTCATATACCTTGTGCCGGAGATCAGCCTTACGCCTCAGACAGTCAACTGGATCAGAGCCAGGTTCGGAGATACGGCTGCCGTTATGCACAGCCGTCTTACCGATAAGCAGAGATTCCTCGAATGGGAAAAGATCAGGCGCGGTCAGGCATCTATAGTCGTAGGTCCCAGAAGCTGTATATTCGCGCCTCTTACTAACTTAAAGCTCATAATAATCGATGAGGAACATGATTCTTCTTATAAATCGGAATCTTTCCCGAGATATAATGCCAGAGATATTGCTCTGATGCGTGCCAGGATGAATTCATGTGCTGTTGTGCTCGGCTCAGCTACTCCGGCCGTCAGCTCGTACTATGCCGCTCAAAAGGGCGTATATAAGCTTCTGACCTTAAAGAAGAGAGGTAACCCTGATGCAGTCCTTCCCAAGGTCCATATCGTAGATATGAAGCAGCAGATCAAGGAGGGTGCCGGAGATCTTATATC
>CACZPC010000118.1 GCA_902782985.1 Oscillospiraceae bacterium | reverse complement strand
GAGGATGAGAGAAATATCTTCATCCAGAACAGCTCGACTTCCATACTTGACTGCCTTAATAATGAAGGACTTACGGTATATATCGGCGTAGGTTCTTTCGTAAGCCTTTTCCAGCATATTTCAAAGTCCTACAGAGACGCTATGCTTGCACTTCGAGTAGGTAAGATATTTGAGAAGAACTGCTTCATCTCAAGATATGACAAACTCGGACTCGGAAGACTTATCTATCAGCTTCCCGCTACACTTTGTCAGATGTTTATCGATGAAGTATTCCCCAATGAAGCATATAAGACATTGGATGACGATACAGTAACTACTATCGAGAGCTTCTTTGCCAATAACCTCAACGGTTCCGAGACGAGCCGTGAGCTGTATGTACACAGAAACACTCTCGTTTACAGACTTGATAAGGTCAAGAAAAATACCGGTCTGGATCTGAGGTCCTTTGACGATGCCGTACTCTTTAAGATGGCATCCATGGTCAGGACTTACCTCGAGTATCTGGAGACCAGTAAGGATAATATGATCAGATGATTCAATTCAAAGATGTTCACAAGACCTATAAGACAGGCGTCGATGCACTAAAGGGCATAAGCTTTGAGATAGGAGACGGTGAATTCGTATTTATCATCGGTAAGTCGGGATCCGGTAAGTCTACCCTCATGAAGTGCATCACTTGTGAGGAGAGACCTACGGAAGGCGAAGTGCTTATCGACGGGTTTAACATTTCGGACATGAGCCGTGCGCTGGTCCCCGTATTAAGAAGACAGATCGGTATGATCTATCAGGACTTCAGGCTCATAGAGACTAAGACAGTATTTGAGAATATCGCTTTCGCGGGGGAGATAATCGGTATCCCCAAGAAGAGCCTTGCACAGACGGTGCAGCTCGTTCTTAATATCGTCGGACTTAAGGATAAGGCGGATGCGTATCCGCAGGAGCTTTCGGGCGGTGAGCAGCAGAGAGTCGCCATTGCCAGAGCTATGGTGAATAATCCCAAGCTTATCGTTGCCGACGAGCCGACAGGTAACCTCGATCCGGAGACATCAGAGAATATCATGGCGATCCTGCAGGAGATCAACAGATCCGGCAGTACCGTCGTTGTTTGTACGCATGACAGTAATCTCGTCGACAGGATGCAGAAGCGCGTTATCGAGATCGACAGCGGACTTATCGCCAGAGACGAGGAAGACAGTAAGTACAGTCATGAAGAGAAGCCCGAGGAGCAGGAATTTCAGGGCTATGGTATCGAGAATCCCGGATTTGCATTCGGTGACGATCCCAACTTCAAGGAAGATTCCGATTACAGTGATTCTTTTGACGATGACGGCTATGCCGGGAAGCAGCAGGCTCCCGCATTCTTCTTCGGTGAGACTCCTCCCGAGGTGATCGCGGCACAGAAGGCTGCAGAAGCAAAGGCAGCGGAGGAAGCGGCGAAAGCAGCGGCGGCACTCGCGGCAGCTAAGGCTCTTGAAGAAGCTGATATGCCCGAAGAGATACCGATGCTTGATGACGATGATGAGCTTTTCTCAAGTGAAGAAGACCAGGCTGATCCTGAGTCTTCCTTGCAGGATGATATGCCGGATGAAGATCCCGTTGCCGAATCTGATGATGAAGCAGAAGATGAAAGCGGGATATCCGAGTCTTCTGATATTTCTGATGAGTCTTCGACCGAAGAAGATGAAGAAGATGATGAGATCGCCGATAACGAGGATCTGACCTCTGAGACGGCAGAAAATGATAAGAGTGACATCGAAGAGCAGGCGGAAGAGCCGACTGAAGATCCGGATGACAAAGAGGCGACCGCTTCGGAGGAAGATTGGATCGAAGAGATCAGCCTCAGCGATATCGATCTCGATATTCAGGAGGATGATGATTAATGAGTATAAGAGCATTCTTTAATTCGGTCAGGGAAGGATTTAAGGGTATCGCCAGACATCCGCTGGTAACGATCGCTTCTATTTCGACGATCCTTCTTATGCTTATTGTTATGAGCGCATTCTTTATCTTTTCGGCAAATGTGAGATCCATAATGCGTAAGCTCAGTCAGGAGCCGCCTATCGAAGTATATATGAAGCTTCAGGTGACTGAAGAGGAGCTTAATCAGACGGCTCTTATGATCGATCAGGATCCGGCGATCATTGATGCATCGGTAAATGATCCGCAGCAGAATTATGAGTATTTCAAGGCTAATCTCGGATCGAGTTCGTCCGTGCTCGATGACTTCGATTACAATATGTATCTTCCGTATACATTCCATATCAGGATCTCGGATCCGGCACTTGCGCAGGATGTAGTTAACAGACTCATGCTAATGCCGGGTGTGAGCAAGGTATCTCAGGAGAGTAACGTAATGCACTTCCTGACTAATGCAAGAAGGATAGTAAATATGACTACGGTCGTGGCATTTATCGTCCTTTTCCTCATTGCGCTGTTTATCATTTCGAACATGGTAAGGATCTCCGTTTATTCGAGAGCCAGCGAGATCGAGATCATGAAGTTTGTAGGTGCCACTAATTTCTATATCAGAATGCCCTATATCATCGAGGGTGCACTCGTCGGACTTATTAGTGCGGTATGTGCCTGGGTCATAAGTGTCATGACATACAGGACCATATTCTATAAGGCGATGGAGGGTATAGATCTTAACAGCTTCTATGCGCTTATCCCTGCCGGCAGGGTAATGTGGTGGGTACTTGTGATCGCGGTCGTGATCGGTGTACTTATCGGTGCGGTAGGAAGCGGGATCTCAGTACGCAAGTATATAAAGGTTTAAGGTGATCATTATGTTGAATTCCAAGCTTTTGATCAGTTCGGCTCTTGCAGCTGCAGTGATGATGTCATCCATATCGGGTGTCACTCCCAAGAAGCCTTCTATGTTGGAATTATATTCGCAGATCGATCTCTTGAAGAATGCCTCGCAGGAGGAACTGGAAGAGAGACGTAACGAGAGAGATGCAGCACTTGCACAGGCAGAGGCCGCTACGGCGAGAGTCAACAGCCTTTCATCTCAAAGATCGGAGCTCAACAGTCAGCTTGATGAGCTTAATGCCCAGAATGAGGCAATGCAGGCTGAATATGAGCTTATCGCCAGCCAGTATGCGGCAGCTCTGATCGCCAAGGCGGAGGCATTGGACAGATATGTGGAAGCTCAGGATAATCTTGCCGCTACGGAGCTTATGTTCAGCGAGCGAGTATCCGTCATGTTCGAATATCAGAATAAGTCCACGCTGGAGATACTCCTGGAGTCTGATTCGCTGGCGGGATTCTTCACCAATATCGAGCTTATTACACTTATAGCAGATGCCGATGATCAGGCAGTCGACCAGATGCAGATCGCTCTTGACGACGCCAAGGCTCAGGAAGAGATGGCACTTGCCGAGGCGGACGAAATGCAGGCTATCGCCGAGGAGAAGCAGGCTGAACTTCGCGATCTTGAGGAGCAGATCGGTATTACGTCAGATTCCATCGCGGATCTTGACTGGCAGATCAGCTCGGCTCAGTCGGATGCTGCCAGCTTTAACGCACAGGTAGCTGATCTTAACAGCCAGATCGATCAGATCCAGAGTGAGATATATGCTCAGCAGGCTGCCGCTCAGGCTGCGCAGCAATCATCAGGCAGTGATTCGTCAAGTTCTTCGAGCAGTTCATCTTCATCCGATTCCGGAAGTGCGGATGAGCTTCCCGCATCCACGCCTGAATCGACTTCGACAAATAATCCGTCTATCGGTGTATCACTTCAGTGGCCCTGCTACTGCAGGACGGTAACATCGGGATTCGGTTACAGATATCACCCTGTTACAGGTGAGTGGAGAGGCCATACCGGTATCGATATCGGATGCGGATTCGGTGATTCCATCTGTGCTGCCGCTTCAGGTACCGTATCTTATGTATGCTGCCCCTGCCCGGGAGAGAACTATACAGACGGCTCTGTCGGAGGCGGCTACGGTAACTATGTCATGATCGATCATGGCAGCGGAGTCGTGACTTTATACGGTCACTGCAGAAATATCAATGTATCTGCCGGTGACTGGGTATCCGCAGGTCAGGTGATAGGTGAAGTCGGAAGTACCGGAAGATCTACCGGCCCTCATCTTCACTTTGAAGTCAGAGTCAACGGAGAGAGAGTAGATCCGCAGGCGTATATCTGATGCTTTGCTGATCTAAGGGGACACCGTATGAAGAAGAATATCAATTTATTTGTAAGTGCTATGCTTATTACCTCGATGCTCTTGTCTACGGCATCGGCTTCCGTTTTGGGCAGACCTTCGGTCACGGATCTTTATTCGCAGATCAGCATGCTGAGAGAATCTTCAGAAGAGGAGCTGGAAGAGAGACGTAATGAGCGAGATGCCGCATTGGCACAGGCACAGGCTGCTACTGCCAGAGTAAACGAGCTCTCATCCCAAAGGTCGGAGCTCAACAGTCAGCTTGATGAGCTAAATGCTCAAAATGCTGACCT
>CACZPC010000117.1 GCA_902782985.1 Oscillospiraceae bacterium | reverse complement strand
AATTAAACTCATTTCAATGAATTAACTTAAGGCTCGTTGTTTTCAAGTTCTGCATTCTATTCAATTTTCAAGATCCGCGCCCTCGTCTGAGGTGTTCCCTCTCGCGAAGTGCTCAAGTATAATATCGCGAGTCTGACTCGATGTCAAGCAGTTTTTTCACAAATATTCAGTAAATTTTTGTTTCTTTCAAAAAGTCCCCGTCATATATGAGTTTCAGGCTGAAAAATTCTTTTGTATTCAGCAGCTGTTCGAACATCACCATATCGCCCTCCCACATAGGTAATGACGGTATGTCCCTGATATTCACCCATTTAAATTCGCCTTCATCGCAGGTCCTCAAAGCAGGATCCTCGCTTCCGATATATTCAGCTTCAAAAAGATGTATATATTCATCTCCGTATTTCGGATTTATGAAAGTGATCACTGACCTCATCTTCAGATCCTTAAGTTCGGAGCTTACTATTCCGGTCTCTTCCTCTATCTCTCTTAATATGCAGTCGACGGGAGATTCTCCGATCTCCATATGTCCGCCGACACCTAAGTATTTGCCGGTATTCATATCATCTCTGCCCTTAAGTATAAAGAGCATGTCATCACCGCGTCTGATATAGCACTCAGTCGTTATATTAAAAGAATTCATTTGATCATCTCCGAAGATTTATCTTAGTTCTTTACCGATATGGAAATGCTTACCGGGAGTTATCCTGCCCCTCACAAGATCATGGTGAAGATTGACTCTGTATATAATATATGAAGATACATCTATCTTAAATGTCTCACATATCGCGCACCACTTATCGGCAGTACAGACTATAAAGCTCTCGATGTGTCTGGGCGGTATGAGCGTCAAAGGAAACATATGCTTCCTTATAATATCTTTCTCAATCTCATTAAGATCAAAGTCGCGCTGGGCATTTCGAAGAGCACGCCCCGGATGTGTAAATCCGTGAAGATTATGGTACTCATTCTTCTCGTGCCAGTCGTAGAGAAAATAATCATGGAGAATAGCGCCTCTGACAAGACTTCGTCTGTCTACCTTCTTCCTGAATACCGTCTCGATCGAATCAGCCAGAAGAAGGCTGAACTTGGCAACGGATACGGCATGCTCGAACACGGATGTTGTCCCGTGCTGAACAAAACCTTTCATCCTCTGTGCTTCATCAGTAAGGATAAGGTCTCTGCCGTGTGCAAAGATCTCTTTTGCTATCTTGTATTCACTTACGGGATCGCCCAATATGTTCGCCTCTTCTTAATATACGATAAAAACCGAATGTAACCTTTATATTCCTCCTAAATGATACAGAGGAACCGGGCAATAATCAAGAGCGAAAGTGTAAAATTACCCTTATAAATCACACCCTGCAGAGCATGATCCTGGAGTCGCCCGAAAGCTCCAACGGCTCTTCCGAAGCCGGGATAAAAGCACTTTCACCGGGTGCAAGCTCCAGCATTTCGCCGGCGATCTTAATTCGGCATCTGCCCTCGATGACCACTACCGCCTCAAAGGAGCTGGCATCTCTTGATACCGTCACGGGAGAATCATCCTTTATATCATATACAAGGCTCTCGAAATACTTACATCTGCATACTGTATGCTCATCTCCGTCATTGGCGAAAGGCACATACTTGCCGTAGTTGATGACTGCGAGCGCCTTATCGAGATGAAGCTCTCTCTTGTTTCCGAACCGGTCGACTCTGTCATAATCATAGAGCCTGTAGGTACATGTGCTGCTCTGCTGCACCTCGAGGACAAGATTGCCCTTGCCGATGGCATGGACCGTCCCCGCCGGAATAAAGAATACATCTCCTTTATGCGTTGGAACGAAATTCAATATATCCGTCACGGTTCCGTCTGCTACAGCACGTCGAAGCTCATCTTCGGTCACGTCTTTATTAAATCCGACATAAAGCCCCGCGCCTTCCTCACAGTCTATCACATACCACATCTCATTCTTGCCGTACTGCGACTCATGCATCATGGCATATTCGTCATCGGGATGCACCTGTACCGACAGATCCTGCTTAGCATCGATCATCTTTATAAGTAAAGGAAAATCCTCAAGATGGGAGCACTTCCAACCGGTAACATCTCTTCCGACCGTGTCGAGATACTGTCCCAGCAAAAGACCCGTATGCTTACCGGAGGATACCTTTGACTGTCCTTCCGGATGAGCTGATAATATCCACGCTTCCGCGATATTATCATAGTCACACTTCATATTATATTCAGTGCGAAGTCTGGTACCGCCCCAGAGATAATCCCTGAAGACCGGACTGAGCTTTATGATATTGTCATTCTTGACACCGAGAGAAGCTTCGCCGATATCCGCAGTCATACGAGGCAGACTTTCATCCTGCTTTAATCCCGAGCCGTACGTTACTTCGACAAATTCAAGATCCGTATCACCGACATTGGATATCTGATGCACTGCTTTGGGAGGGATAGTCACCGTAAAGGGAGCAGTCCTCCTGCTCTTGTCATCATCGATCATAAGCTGACATTCACCCTTGAGAAGGATCCAGTTTTCTGTCCTGGTCTCATGACTGTGTGCATATATAGTCCTGCCCGGGCGGACTGTAACGCGGCGAATATAATGCGTGTCGTCGCTCTCGAGCACATTGAACAGACCCCACTGACGATAATATGTCGTACCTGACCTTACGAAAGGCTTGATCACGGGATTGTCGAATAAGACTCCCTTTACCGATGAGCTGTCACCCTTGCGTCCGACATATACCGCGTCTTCGGTATTTACGACGACGACATCCTCTACTCCGTTCACCACAACGGCGCGGTTCAGCGAATCGTTGATGACTATGCTGCCCTCACTGTCACTTATCACGGTCGTACCCAGATCATTATCCGATACGAGCGCAAGGTCCTCCAGATCGGTCAGCTCATTCCAGGTGAATGAAGAGGCGACGGCACAGAGCTTGTCGGTATTCTCCAGGATAAAATGCTCCACGGATACCGCAGGAAGCCTCTCCAGGAGATCTTTATGGAGCATAAGATCTCCGTTTTGGAATCTTCTCTCCGAAAAGCTCTTCTTATAAAGTTCCCAGACTTCGGGATCTATCCGTCTGATCTCATTTAACAGATCACCGGTCCGGTAGAGCATCATGCCGAGATTTCGATATATATCATCGCCCAGAAGATCTCTTGATCCGGGCTTCTCGATATATCTGTCAGGGATAAGCTCATCATTAAGTCCGCTTATATATCCGTACTTATTACTGAAATCCGATTCCTCTTCCTTTACGGTAAAGATGCATATATTTCCTTCGGAAGCCCTTTTCTTCGCCTCGAGGATAGCATCTCTGTATCCGTTGTCCGCCTCGATCAGAAGATCGGAAGATACTACGAATACATATTCCGACGGCTGGAGCATCATAGAAGAAAGAACAACGGAAGCATTAGTCCTTCTGGGGATCTCCTCATAAACACATCTGTAAGAAATACCCTGGAATGCACGCATCTGATCGGCAATTATGAATCGGTATTCGAAATTGGTCACGATGATAAATTCATCGCAGAAAGGAATATTTCGTGCTATCGTATCCTGAAAAGAGGAATGATTCTGACGCACCTGAATAAACTGCTTAGGATAATTTGTCCTGGAAAGCGGCCAGAGCCTTTCGCCCTTACCGCCTGCAAGTATCAGACACTTCACGGCATACTCCTTTAAATAAATAAGTAATTACAGTATATCATTTATCATATACTTTTCTGATGCGCATATTCCACCACAGAGCGATCGTATCGGTAAACATCTTTAATATATCTCCGACTCTTATTCTCCCGAAGGACTGCTCTCTTGTATAGTTGACGGTAACGGGCATCTCGCGGATCGCGGCACCCTTTCGGAAAGCTAATGCCAGCATCTCGATATCGAAAGCATATCCCCTGACCCTGAGCTTAGGAACTATATCCTTGATAAGAGTCCCCCTATAAAATTTTATGCCAGTCTGAGTATCTCTGGTCTTTAACCCGAATAATATCTTGAGCATGATGTAATAACACCATGAGAAGATCTTGCGGGCAGCGGGATAATCAAGCTT
>CACZPC010000116.1 GCA_902782985.1 Oscillospiraceae bacterium | reverse complement strand
AGGACGATAATAATGGCGATAAAGATCGCAAGCTCCGCCATCTTCTTGAGTTTTGTCGTGTTATTCATTTGTATACCTCCTTGCTCGTGTTCCGCCTTGATATCGGATACACCGCGTCAGAATAACGAAAGATGCAGTATAGGCCTCCCGCTTTATTCCTCCCGCCCTTCCCGAAAGAAGGTACAGGGGGCGAGTGCTCCTGCCGCATCGATAGATGGATTATAGCACAAGTGATATGAGCATCAAGTGTGTATACCGGCGGATGTTGCTTTTCGATAAGAATTATTGCATTTACTCCCTTTTGTGTTAGAGTAACAACAACTGAACTAAGAGGTTCTAGGAGGTATCAGAGGATGCTTAAGGGAAAGAATATCGTACTCGGAGTGACCGGCGGGATAGCCTGCTATAAGGCCTGTGAACTTGCATCGGCGCTTGTTAAGCAGCATGCCGACGTGCAGGTCATAATGACGGAGAATGCGACTCGATTCGTCTCGCCTGTGACATTTGAGCAGCTTACCGGCAATAAGGCTTTGACTGATACTTTCGATCGGAATTTCGTTCACAGCGTAGAACATATCTCGGTAGCTGATAAGGCTGATATGGTGATCATTGCACCTGCTACGGCCAATATCTGCGCCAAGCTGGCACACGGTATCGCCGATGATATGCTGACGACTACCGTCCTTGCATGCAGATGTCCCAAGGCAATCGCTCCCTCCATGAATACGGCGATGTACGAGAATCCCGTTACTCAGGATAATCTGGATATCCTTCGTAAGTACGGCTGGGAAGTCGTTGAGCCTGATTCGGGAAGACTCGCATGCGGAGCGGTCGGCAAGGGTAAGCTTCCTGCTCCCGAACGTCTCCTGGAAGCAGTACTTCATACTGCCGCACATGATAAGGATATGGAGGGGATAAACCTTCTTGTTACGGCCGGACCTACGCGCGAAGCATTGGACCCGGTGCGCTTCCTGACAAATCATTCGTCGGGCAAGATGGGATATGCGATAGCGAAAGCAGCCTCTCGTCGCGGAGCGAAAGTAACGCTCGTATCCGGCGTCGTCGATCTTCCGAGGCCTTCGTACGTGGAAGTTATAGATATTGTTTCCGCGCAGGATATGTATGATGCGGTGATCGCCAATGCATCTTCTGCCGATATCATCATAAAGGCGGCTGCGGTTGCCGATTATCGTCCTGCTACCGTGGCGGATAATAAGATCAAGAAGAGTGATGATGATCTGTCGATCCCTCTTGAGCGTACAAAAGATATCCTTAAAGAACTCGGTGCGACTAAGAAAGACGGTCAGTTCCTCTGCGGCTTCTCGATGGAGACCGAGAATATGATCGAGAACAGTAAAGCTAAGCTTGCCGGGAAGAATCTGGATATGATAGCCGCCAATAATGTTAAAGTTGAAGGTGCCGGATTCGGAGTGGATACTAATGTGCTTACTCTTATCACTGCGACTTCTCAGCAGGAGCTTCCTATGCTCAGTAAAGATGATGCGGCGGATGCGCTGCTTGATGCGATACTGAAAGCCCGCGAGAGCAAGTGACCTTCGTGATCTTCTGATCGATAATGAGATCGCCTTCCGCTGTGTGCGAAAGGCGATCTTTTCTTTGGTGCTTTTATATCTTATTCGATATACCAGAGATCAGTCGTATCATAGCTGTCAGGGAGAAGTTCCCAGCCGTTTGATGTCTCTATATACCATCTGTCTTCGTCGAAGTCATACTCCATCCAGCCGTATCCGTTGAATTCTTCGGCATCGGAGATACCTCCGTACCAGTAGTGCCAGACCGGCGGTTCGACATAGTCATTGTAAAGGAAATAACAGTCGGTATCCTGATCGTAATAAGCTTCTTCCTCGGGGATCCATTCACAGTCTCTGTCGATCGACGTGACATGTATCATATCCTGACCGTTGTACTTTCCTGTTCCTTCTTCATTCATGTGCCAGAGATCTGCCGTATCGTAGCGATCAGGCAGTACATCCCATTGGCCGTCAGAAGACTCTATATACCAGAGGCCTTCATCATAATGGTATGCCATCCAACCGTAGTCGCCGTAATCCGAGGAGATGCCCTCATACCAGTATTGCCACTCCGGCGGCTCTACATCCGTATTAAATACGAAGTAGCAATCCGTGACCTCGTCATAATAACTTTCATATTCATCATACCAGTCGCACTCTCTGCCGAGGACATCTACATAGATCGAAGATTCATCAGTGTTCTGCTCTGTTTGGGTCGTAACCACTGTCGTAGTGTCTGTCTCATAGGGAAGAAAGGGGGCAATCAGACCAAGTAATCCCATTCCGCCTACGGAGAGGTATGGTAGAAAACAGAAAGCTGCTATCGTTCCGAGGACTGTCTTGACTCCGGTGTTGCCGAACGAAAAACCGAATGGTGAAGTTACCACACGATCCTGAAGCTCAGTGTCGAAGAACGTATTCTGGGTGATGTTACTGAGTAATGCTCCGCAGTTGGGACATGAAGGTATCGCTCCTTCTTTCCAGTTGAGCTTTATGCTGGTACCGCAATAATCGCAGCAGCATATAGTCTCATACATGTCCTTCTTCTTGATCGCGACATTCTCGTAGTGTTTACCGGCCTCGTCATAATATCCTCTCTCGTAGAAGGTACCGGTAGATGTATCAGTCCAGCTGTTGGGATAGTAAACGTAATCGTGTGTGTTACCCCTCATGGATAACGGCTTATTAGTCGAAGTATAGCCTTTGGGCTGATTGGTCCTTTTTCTCACCGGCGGCGGAGCGGTCCTCCTCTGATAGGTACTGCTGCTCCTGCTCGAGGTGCCGTGTGAGCCGTAACTGCTACGGCTGCTGTGACTCGAGTAGCTTCTGCTGCTGTGGCTTCTCGAGCTCGAGTGAGATCTTGAGCTTGAATGTGAACTTGAGCTTGAGCTTCTGTGTGAAGGGGGCATAGGCTATACACCTCATTTTCGT
>CACZPC010000115.1 GCA_902782985.1 Oscillospiraceae bacterium | reverse complement strand
TTTGCAAGACCGCCGTAGATATCGGAACCGGGATATACAAATCCTCTGGTCTTTGCAAGGGATACGATCTTTTCCATTGATTTCTTACAAGCCATCCTATGCTTCCTCCTTAAGCTTCCTCATCTGCGGGAGCTTCTTCAACCTCAACGACTACGAATCCGTCGTCTTCGGAAGCGGGAGCTTCTTCTGTCTGCTCAGCTTCTGTTGTTACTACATCAGCCTCGGCAGCAGCTCTTCTGTAGGACTCCTGTGCCTCTCTTGCCTTACGCTCAGCGGCAGCAGCCTCTCTTGCTTCTCTTGTAAGGGGAACCTTGTACTCGTTTCTCTTGAGAACTCCCTCAACACCGACTACCTTACCCTGAGCGATCTCACGGCAAGCGAGAGATACTGCATTTGCAGCACTGTCGGGGATCATGGGCTGAGCTCCGTCTACGAGCTGGCTTGCTCTCTTACTTACGAGTACTGCAAGCTCATATGCACATGTTGCCTTGTCTGCCAATTGTTCCATAGGTGGATCTACTAACATCTTTATGCCCTCTTTCTTTAAATTATTTGCATTTCATTCTTTATGTCCAAGAAGTCTTCTTCTCGATACCGTTGTTATGTTCGTAGCGACACTTTTCCGCTTCGATGATCGAAAGCACCTTATGTATCGCATCTTCAAGATCATCATTTACGACAACATAGTCGAATTCATTCGCTCTGACGATCTCGCTTTGAGCTTCGGCAAGCCTCTTCTCGATCACATCTTCCGTCTCAGTGCCTCTGCCCACAAGTCTTGTTCTCAATGCCTCATATGACGGGGGCAGGATAAATATCGTGACCGCCTGTTCGAATTTCTCCTTGAGAGCCAGACTGCCTGCGATCGTAAGATCCAGAAGGACATCCACACCCTCGGAGCTCATCTTCTTCAAAGGCGTCGCCGGCGTACCGTAGTAATTGTCCACATAAGTGTCATACTCGAGTATCTCGCCTTCATCAATGAGCTTAAGGAACTCTTCCTTAGTCCTGAAGAAATAAGATACACCCTCGGCCTCGCCCTCTCTGGGCTTCCTGGTGGTAACGGATACGGAGGTACCGCTGTCGGGAAGCTTTTCCCTGACGCCTGCAAGTACCGTGCCCTTGCCTACACCCGAAGGACCTGACAGCGATACGATAAGTCCTTTATCTGTCATCGCTTGAGTTCCTCCCTTAATTCATTTACTTCTACGGCGCTGGTGACAACATGATCACTGTCCATCACGATAACGCTCCTGCACTTTTTGCCTGCACAGGCGTCGACTAACATGGATCTGTCCCTGGCGTCCTGTATCATTCGTCTGATAGGTGCGGAATCAGCCGCCGCTATGCAGAGTATCCTGTCTGCAGCAGCGATATTACCGAATCCTATATCAACAAACTTCATATCCGGATATCGATCTCCTTATACAAGATTCTGGATCTGCTCACGCATCTCTTCGATCAGGTTCTTCATGAGAAGAACTCGATTGGTGATCTCCAGATCATTGGCTTTGGAACCGATAGTATTAACTTCTCTGTTGATCTCCTGGATAAGAAAATCCATCTTCTTGCCGACCGTCTCCGATCCTGCGAAGATCCTCTTAGCCTGAGAGAAGTGAGACATAAGTCTCTTGAGCTCCTCATCTATTGCGCACTTATCGGCGAATACCGCAACCTCTGCGGCTAAGCGACTCTCATCATAGAAAGCTTTCTTATCGTCATCCAGGATCTCGTCGATACGGGCTGATAATCTGGCTTTATAATCCTTGACCACCTCGGGAGCGCGAGATGCTATCTCGTCTCTTATACGCTCCAGCTCATTGACCTTATCAAGGATATCGGAAGTAAGGTTCATTCCTTCGATCTTTCGCATATCCTTCATACCGTCAATAGCCTCAGCAAGGCAAGCCGTGAGCTCCTCAAGAAGCGTCTCCTCGTCAAGATCCTTCTGTCTTACCGTAAGCACATCGGGAAAAGTCGACAGACGTACAGCCGTAAGCTCGGGATCTGCATCCGTAATGGTAGCGATATCGGCGACCGCCTTGGCATAGGCCTTCGCAAGTCCCTCATTGAGTACTACCTCACTTGAAGCATTCTGTGAATCCTCGAAGTTGATAAATACGTCGACCTTACCTCTTACGAGCTCGTCACTTATGATCTTCCTTATCTTGCTGTCCGCAAAATTGAAGATCCTGGGCATTCTGATATTGATGTCACAAAAACGGCTGTTAACGGACTTGATCTCCGCAGTGTATCTTCTGGTATCGAAAATCTTCTCACCCCGGCCGAAACCGGTCATACTGTAAGCCATAATTCCCCCGAAAATCTAAAGATACAAAAAGACTGCTGCCGAAGATATCCTTCGTGCGAGCAGACTCGACTT
>CACZPC010000114.1 GCA_902782985.1 Oscillospiraceae bacterium | reverse complement strand
TTCCTTAACCCCGATAATGATGAAGCCGAGCTTATCCTGACGACTGCAGGAGCAGCCAAGACGGGCTTTATGGTAGAGAACCCCAATAAGTTCCTTACCGTATCCGAAGCATCCGGCGTGGTCCATCCCTATACGATGAAGATACTTAAGGTCAAGCTCGATCGAAAGAAATATAAGAAGACAGACAAAGTTCCCGAGATCTGCATACACAGCGCGGAAGGATACGCGGTGATCAAAGTTCCCGTGAATACGCCTGCCTCTGTCGGTGCGGGAAAGAGATCCGATGGTACTTTCTACTGGTGCGGAAGAAAGCTTGACGAAAGCGAGAAGGTGATCGACGCCAACATCTTTGACAGGTCATTCGAACGTCATGTCGATCTGATGGAATATATCTCCATAGAAGCGAAAGACTTCAGCTCCAAGACTGATTCTTCCAAGGGTGCTTTCAGGGTAATAAGTGA
Organism: Oscillospiraceae bacterium; assembly: GCA_902782985.1. Taxonomy (GTDB): domain Bacteria; phylum Bacillota; class Clostridia; order Saccharofermentanales; family Saccharofermentanaceae; genus Saccharofermentans. The sequence continues at coordinate 2,061 of CACZPC010000114.1, read as the reverse complement.
CTATTCCCGAGGCATGGATGCAGTCAAGGCATATCCTCAGGACATCAGCTTTGGCAGGAGCGGCAAGGATGCACCTAAGCTTACATATAAGATCAATGTTCCCCGTAAGGGCAAGTATGATGTCGTGATCTATACAAATCCCAGCAACCCGTATTCAAGGGAAAATGAGATCTGTTTCGGAATCGGAGTCAACGGCGGCAGGATGAAGAAAGTGAATATGATACCTGAAGGTTTTGCGGTGGGCGACGGTAATATTCCATGGTCTATGGGTGTTCTCAGTAATACTCGAAAGACACTCGTTACACTGGATCTTAAGGAAGGTAAGAATGAGATAGATATATTTGCTCTCGATCCCAATCTTGTCCTTCAGAAGATAGTGATATTCGAGAATGATAATTATCCGATGAGATCACATCTCGGACCTGAGCCGACATTCAGAAACTGATATATACGCAAATGCAATACATATGCAAGAAGGGCACGGCAGTAATATGACCGTGTCCTTCTTGCTGTATAATATCTCCAATATGAAAACTAATCGGAGGGATGCTTATGAAGCTTAAACCTTTACCTTATGATCTTACGGTATGTAAGATATCAGATATCGGGGATCTGCCTCTGTCTTCTCCTTTTTTCTTTATAGGTAAGACAGATGAAGAACTGTCGCTGGTATGTGATACGGAATATGTTCCCTCGGTCACCGCAGCTCGCGACGACGGATGGAAAGCATTCAGGATAGAAGGCATACTGGACTTTTCGCTTATGGGGATACTGTCGAAGATCTCCGGTATACTGGCCGATAACAAGATCGGTATATTTGCTGTATCTACTTATAACACCGACTATATCCTTGTAAAGAGCGAGAATTTCGACAAGGCGCTTAATTGCCTCAAAGACTCGGGCTACGAGATAATCGCATAAGGAGTCTGCCATGGGGATATTCAGATCCGTTGATCCGGGATATTGGACGCGTGAGACTCATATCTTTAAAGCGGATGTATATATCTGTTCACGGTGCAGGAAGAGTTTTGGCAAGATGACTTCCAAGTGCCCCGGATGTGGCGCAAGGATGAAGAGATCGAGATCTGATCCGAAGTGGATCGATGAACTTGAAGCATACGATGCATTGTTTGAAGAATGATATAAGAGAGAAATAAACCTGAGACGGATGATTTTATCGATTATGCTGTATCATCCTTACAAGCTGACGGGCAATATTACTTCTTTGAGGAACATAGAATATTATGCAGGAGAAGGAGATATCTAATAATGAAGAAGATCGGACTGGTAGGAGGAACGGGTCCTGAATCGACCGCCATGTACTACAGGGAGATAAACAGCAGGATCGATAAGATTACAGGCGGGAAGATGATGCCCGATATGGCAATAGAAAGCGTTGATTTCAGACGCGCATGGGGCTATGTGTGCGATAGTAAGTATGATCTTCTCTCATCTTATCTGGCGGAGAAAGCGAATGCTCTTTATGACAGCGGATGCGAAGTGATCGCACTTACTGCGGGAACAATGCATATCGTATACGATGAAGTATCCGCCCGGACTTCTTCTTCTCTTGTAAGTATCCCTAAGGCTGTTGCCGACGAGGTCTTTCGGAGGGGCATCAGAAGGGTCGGACTTCTGGGCACGATCTTTACGATGGAGAAGGACTACATGAAGAAAGATCTCATAGCTGCCGGCATCGAGGTCTTTGTACCGGAGAAAGCCGAGCGTGATCTTATCGCTAAGAGGATCTTCGAAGAACTCGAAGTCGGCATCGTAAAAGAAGAGACCCTCAGGGAATTTCAAACTATAATAAATGATATGAAGGATAAGGACGGAATAGAAGCAGTTATATTAGGCTGTACGGAGTTGCCTCTTCTTCTTAATAACGATAACTGTCCTCTTCCTGTCATAGACAGTGTTGATGTGCACATAAACGAACTTATTAAGCTTTCTATGAACTGATAAGGAGATCAAGCCATGAAGGGATTAGCCGGCGGTCTTCTTACTGATGCCGATGCCTGCATGGCTTTCATGAGTGATTACGATGTCCTTCCTATCTGG
>CACZPC010000113.1 GCA_902782985.1 Oscillospiraceae bacterium | reverse complement strand
TCCTTCGCGTTCCAGGAATGATTTGAGAAGATTACGGATATTATCGTCATCGTCGGCTATATATATGAATTTTTCCATTTGCAGAATTCTCCCTTATATACTATTCAAATTTGTTTGTACTAATTCTATATCATAATTGAATATACTAATCCGAAAAATGGTGAAATATTGTGTGAAAAAGCAATTTTGAATATATGGATATATTGGTAGAATACTAGGAGTGTTTAAAACGGAGGTGAACTATGGCATCGGTACTTGTCACCGGAGGAATGGGATTTATAGGTTCTCATACTGTTATTTCTCTGTATGAGAACGGTTTTGATGTTGTTATAGCAGATAATCTTATAAACAGTAAGACTGAAGTACTTAACAGACTTGAGCAGATAACCGGAAAGAGGTTTAAGTTCTACAAAGTCGATTGCTGCGATAAGGAAGCTCTTCGCAAGGTGTTTGAAGAGAATGAGATAGACAGTGTTATTCATTTTGCCGGACTTAAGGCAGTAGGCGAATCCGTAAGGATGCCGCTGGAGTATTATTCAAATAATATCAACAGCATGCTCACAGTAGTAGAGCTCATGAATGAGTACAAGGTTAGAAAGCTTGTATTCAGTTCATCTGCTACCGTCTATGGCGAGAGTGAGGATGTTCCTTTTACCGAGGAGAGTCCTCTCGGTATGTGTACTAATCCTTACGGATGGACCAAGTGGATGCTTGAGCAGGTATTAAGAGATTGTGCAAAGGCTTATCCTGATCTTAAAGTATGTCTTTTGAGATATTTTAATCCGGTCGGTGCTCATGAGAGCGGACTTATAGGTGAGGATCCCAAGGGAATCCCGAATAATCTTTTCCCGTATATATCCAAGGTTGCTGCCGGAACTCTTGAGCAGCTTACCGTTTTCGGTGATGATTATGATACACCCGACGGAACTTGTCTTCGTGATTATATCCATGTATGCGATCTTGCAGACGGTCATGTAAAAGCTTTGAATTTTGTTGCAACGCATGATGACAGTGTAAGCGTCTTTAATCTTGGTACGGGTAAGGGGACTTCTGTCAAAGAGGCGGTTGCAGCCTTTGAGAAGGCATGCGGTCACGAGATCAAGCATGTATTCGGTGCTAGACGTCCCGGCGATATTCCCGTTTGTTATGCTTCTACTGATAAGGCTCGAAAGGAATTGGGCTTTGAAGCAAAGAGAACAATAGAGGAGATGTGCTCCTCTTGCTGGAACTGGCAAACTAAGAACCCCGACGGACTTCCTTCGGATTCTTAAGTATAAAAAGAAATATAAAACAGGAAGAAAGGGTTATTATGGATAACAATAATAACAACAATGGCGGATTTGAGTTTCCGAATTCGTCATCAAACAATGATCAGCTAATCACTAAGGAGATGCTTGAATCATTAAGGAATTCGGCTAATGCACCTAAGAGGGTAAATGTTCCCGCCAGAAGGCCGGGCAACAGTTCTCCCTCTGTGGATTTCCCTAAGGAGACATCTATTGATATGTCTCCTGAAGTATCGGGAGATACTATCCCGGTAGGCAATATAAGAAATGAGGTTTCTTTTCCTGATTCCAAGGGGGATGCTTTCGGCCCTGTTCGTAAGCCTTCTCATGTAAAGATCAAGGATGAGGCCGATAATGAGGGCTTTAAGGATGTTAAGAGCCGCAAGAAGAAGCTTCGTAAGAGGATCATCCTCGGTGTTGTATTCGGAATCCTCGGCGTTGTAATAGGTATCGTCGGATTCCTTCTGTGGTATAAGCATTATCTCTTTTCTCAGATGCAGCATATCGAGCCTACACTTACGATCGTCGATGAGAGCGGTAATACCGTAAGGATCGCGGATCTGACTCAGCCTACTCAGCATGAGATCATTTCGGAAGATCATATCCACAATTTCCTTCTTATAGGTGTTGATGCAAGAACTTCTCAGGTCGATGCAAGAGGTAATTCCGATGTTAATGTCGTAATGTCCATCGATGATCAGGCAGGAACGATCAAGATGATCTCTATCGCAAGAGACTGTTATGCGCATATTCCCGGCTATAGAGACCAGAAGATCAATGCAGCTATGGCATTGGGCGGTCCTGATCTTCTTGAGGCTACCATCGAACAGTGCCTGAGGATCGAGATCGACGGCTATGCTGTCGTAAATTTCTATAGCCTTGCTAATGTAATCAATGCGGTCGGCGGTGTATATATCGATGTATCGTCTTCCGAGCTTTATAATGACCATGGTCTTAATATGTGTCTTGATGAACTCGGATTAAGCCAGTATGCGATCTATACACCCGGATATATCTGGGTCAACGGTGAGCAGGCGGTTGCTTACGGAAGGATCAGATATGTTGACAGTGACTATAAGAGATCCGAGCGTCAGGTAGAGGTATTAAGAAGTCTTCTTGATGTATTTATGGGTAAGTCGGCTGCTGAGAAGCTTGCAGTTATTCCCGAGATATTGAGCATGATCTCCACGAATATCTCCGAAGATGAAGTTACTGATTATGTTGTTAATTTCCTGCCTTCGATGAATAATGCAGAGATCCAGTACATGCAGCTCCCCATCATTGATCCTGATGACTCTTCTAACAAATGCTTTGCTTCCGGTATGTATGGTGACGAGTGGAGTATCAGACCTAACTGGAATGCTGAGATCCCCTTCGTTCAGGAATTTTTCTATGGCGAGCAGACTGTATTTGATGAAGTTGAACCTATCTCGGGCGAACCTTCACTTGATTCATGTCCCACTCCCGATACACTTCCTATCGACTCTCTGCTCAAGTGATATCGGCATTTGTGTGGCAATTTGACTTTTTTTGATATTCGTTATTGACATAAATATCAGTCAGAATTATATTAGTACTGTTGGCACTCGATATCGATGAGTGCTAACAGTACTTTTTTATTTATAACGGAGGCGATTTTTATGACGATCAAACCCTTAACCGATAAGGTAGTAATCAAGAAGCTTCAGGCCGAAGAGACGACCAAGAGCGGTATCGTTCTTGCTTCAGCATCTCAGGAGAAGCCTCAGGTAGCAGAGATAATTGCAGTAGGCCCCGGCGGTATAGTAGACGGTAATGAAATTAAGATGCAGGTATCTGTAGGACAGAAGGTCATTATCAGAGATTATGCCGGAACGACAGTCAAGCTCGAGGGCGAAGAATATATTGTAGTTCGTCAGGATGATATCCTTGCGATCGTTGAGTAAGAGATAATAATTCAGGAGGTATATAGAGATGGCTAAGGACATCAAATATGCAGAAGACGCCAGAAAGTCTCTTGAGGCAGGCGTTAATAAGGTTGCTAATACAGTTAAGGTAACACTCGGACCTAAGGGTAGAAATGTTGTACTTGATAAGAAGTACGGTGCACCCCTCATCACAAATGACGGTGTTACGATCGCTAAAGAGATTGAGCTTGAGGACAGATTCGAGAATGCCGGCGCACAGCTTGTTAAGGAAGTTGCTTCCAAGACAAATGACGTAGCAGGTGACGGTACTACAACTGCTACACTTCTTGCTCAGGCTATCATCCGTGAGGGCATGAGAAACCTTGCCGCCGGTGCTAATCCTATCATCCTTCGTAAGGGTATCTCCCTTGCTGTCGATAAGGCCGTATCTGAGGTACTTGCCAGTGCTAAGAAGGTAGACGGTTCCAAGGATATTGCAAAGGTTGCCGCTATCTCCGCCGGCGATGATTATATCGGTCAGCTTATTTCCGAAGCTATGGATAAGGTTACCGCAGACGGTGTTATCACTGTTGAGGAGTCTAAGTCAATGCAGACTGAGCTCAGCGTAGTTGAAGGTATGCAGTTCGACAGAGGCTATCTCTCTCCTTATATGGCAACTGATATGGATAAGATGGAGGCAACTCTCGACGATCCTTATATCCTCATCACAGATAAGAAGATCACTAATATCCAGGATATCCTTCCCGTACTCGAGCCCATCGCTCAGAGCGGCGGAAAGCTCCTTATCATCGCTGAGGACATCGAGGGTGATGCTCTTGCAACACTTATCCTCAATAAGCTTCGCGGTACATTCACATGTATCGGTATCAAGGCTCCCGGATATGGTGACAGAAGAAAGGCTATGCTCGAGGATATCGCTATCCTTACAGCAGGTGAGGTCATCACTGCAGATCTCGGCAGAGAGCTCAAG
>CACZPC010000112.1 GCA_902782985.1 Oscillospiraceae bacterium | reverse complement strand
CCTTTTGAGACTGAGGCATAAGATAAATTGAGAAGCGAAGAGCGTGCGGGTGTTATCGCAGCCATACTTCTCTTTACGTGGGGGACTCTGGTTACAGAGCCCTTACATATTTTTACGGAATTTATATTCGATGTACTTATGACTGTCGGACATAAGCTCGGCATGGCCTCCGGCGGTCGTATGATCATGATCACGGCTACTGTGGCTATGGCTGTCATATCGCTCTTGCTAATGCTGATATCCAAGACTGAGATCGGTGACTATATTCCGTGTGCCGTGATGTTCATTATCGTGACGGCTTTTGTTACGAGAGCGGTGGTTTTCAAAAGTTACAGCGTAAAGCAGGCCATTGCAGTAGCAGTAACACTGGCAGTTATCGGAGTCCTGTATATATGTAAGCTCCAAAGAGTGATGTTATGGGCAACTGATGTATTTATTATGTCCATCGGAATGTATATCATTACAGGCTTTGTATTTATTCCGATCGCAGGGATCAACAAGATAACCGGCAGGATTTTTTATATAGCAAGATATCAGCATGCCGATCTTTCGGCTCCCTTTGACGGATTTATCCATATACCTGCTATAGCCTGGGGCGTATTCTTTGCTGTATTGCTGGTATTGCCTACGGCTTATTACGCATTTTCACGTAGGAAAGGATGAGCACAATGAATCCTATTGACAATCAGATGGACATGTTCGGAGATAATGATCTTAAGAATGAGTATGACGAGCTTGTTCGCGTAATGAATTATCACTGCGACAGATACTACAATGATGACGAGCCGGAGATATCTGATTACGAATATGATCAGCTCAATTTAAGACTTAAGCAGATTGAGAAGGAGCATCCCGAGCTTATCAGGGAGGACTCGCCGTCAAGACGTGTCGGCTGGAAGGCGGAGAAGGGAGTGCTTATCAAGCATAATGTTCCCATGCTGAGCCTCCTTGATGTCTTCAGCAAAGAGGAGGTAGACGAGTTTGTTAACTCTACCATAAAGGAACTCGGTGAAGATACCGAATTCCTGGTCGAGACCAAGATCGACGGCCTTTCTATGGCACTACGTTACGAGAACGGTAAGCTTACGACTGCCGTTACCAGAGGCGACGGAATTACAGAGGGCGAGGATGTTACCAAGAATGCCATGGTGATCAAGGATGTTGTTAAGAACATGCCGGATCCTATCGAATATATTGAGATAAGAGGCGAAGTGTATATGACTCGCGAGGCTTTCGCCAGGGTTAATGAGGAAGCTGAGGAAGCGGGCAGCAAGACTTTCGCCAATCCCAGGAACTGTGCTGCAGGTACCCTGCGTCAGATAGATACAAGGATCACCAAGCACAGAGATCTGTCGCTTTTTATATTCAATATCCAGGAGACCAGAGGAATGGAATTCAAGACCCATTCCGAAGGGTATGAATTCCTGAAGAAGAATAATGTAAAGGTCATTGAACTTTACTATAAATGCAAGACTGCCGATGAGGTATGGGATGCCATACAGAAGATCGGACAGGCCAGAGGCGATCTTGCATATGATATCGACGGTGCTGTCGTAAAGCTTAATTCCATTGCAGACCGAGAGAAGCTTGGCGCTACCATAAAGTTCCCAAGATGGGCGATCGCATATAAGTATCCGCCTGAGGAGAAGGAGACTAAGCTCTTAAGCATCGAGGTGGATACCGGCAGGACGGGAAGAGTTACCCCCGTAGCCATATTCGAGCCTATCAGTCTGTGCGGTACCATGGTATCGAGGGCAACTCTTCATAACCAGGGCTTCATCGACGAGCTTGGGATCGGCATAGGCGATACGCTGGTAGTCTATAAGTCCGGTGAGATCATCCCCAAGATCAAGTGCGTAAATAAGGATAAGAGACCATCCGACTGGAAGCCGTATACTATCCCCGATTCATGCCCCGTATGCGGTCATAAGCTGGTAAAGGAGGCTGATGCGGCTGACTTCAAGTGTGTTAATCCCGCATGCCCCGGTACCATCGTAAACAGGATCTGTAATTTCGTTGCAAGAGACTCCATGAATATAAAGGGGTTCGGCTATGAGTACATAAAGGCCTTAGTCGAGCAGGACTTTATCAAGGACATCTCCGATATCTTTACGCTTAAGGATAAGCGTGATGCCCTGGTCGAGGCAAAGATATTAGGGCTTGAGAAGAATACGGATAAGCTGCTCGGCGTTATCGAGGAAGCTAAGGCCAATACTTCCGCAGATAAGGTGCTTGCAGGCATCGGCGTTCCCAATGTAGGCAAGGCTACTTCAAGAGATCTTATGGAGCATTTCGGTTCTATAGATGCTCTTATGGAGGCAACGGCGGAGGATGTCATCAAGGTCGAGGGCATGGGCGATATCTCTGCAGAGGCGATCGTAAACTTCTTTAGAGACGAGGATAATATCGCTCTTATGAGAAGACTTAAGGATTCAGGTGTAAGATTCGAGGCGGAAAAGACTGTCAAGGGTACCGCTCTTGAAGGACTGTCCATATGCATTACCGGTACGCTCCCCACGCTTTCGCGAAATGAAGCAGCCGACCTCATAACGTCCAACGGCGGAAAGGTAGTCGGCTCGGTATCCAAGAAGACTTCTTATCTTCTCGAAGGTGAAGCCGCAGGAAGCAAGGCCGTAAAAGCAAAGGAACTCGGCATTCCTTCCATAAGCGAAGAAGACCTTATGAATATGATAAACTCTTAACAGAAGGAGGGATGCGGTATGAATGATTCACTTAAGAGAACACAGATCAGAGATGCCATCCGTTCGAGGCGCAGCATGCTTACCGAAGAGCAGTGCAAGAGCTTTGATAAGGTATTGTCGAGTCAGTTCGTATCCGTATCCGATAAGAGCCTTCGAAGCATTATCTCGTCTGCAGAGTGCGTAGCACTTTATAAGGCGGTCAAAGGCGAACTTCCCTGTGACGGGATAGCCGAATTCTTCCTGGAGAATGATCGTACGATATGTTATCCGAAGGTCAGAGGAGATGAGATGGATTTTTATGAGATCACGGATCCCGAATCGCAGTTTACCGAGGGGGCATACGGTATCCCCGAGCCCAAGAGCGGCCTTCGAAAGATATATCCCGGAGATATCGATCTTATGATCGTTCCCGCTCTGGCATATAGCGAGGACGGTATGAGACTCGGTCAGGGAGGCGGTTATTATGACCGCTGGCTCAATGAGGCGTCAAAGAACGGTAAGGCGCCTTATACGGTAGGTGTATGTTATGATTTCCAGATCTATTCCGCATTGCCGGTACAGCCGCATGATTATGCCGTGGACTGTATCATGTGCGTTTATACGGAGGATGACTGATGAAGTATTTCCTGGCTAATCTGTCGATACATATTATCGTTACGATCGTCATTCTGGTCTTCGTGATCATCTTCTCTAATCGAAATAAGCGTGGTCTGACAAAGCATGCTCCGCTTTATTTCCTGCCTCTTGTCCTGAGCATTCTGGCGGTATTATATGCCGTTCGTTATACGGCCCCGAGGCTTCTTGATATCTCGGCTGTTTCCAGTGAGAATTTTTATTCGTATACAGGTGAACTCGAGTCGGTATCGCCGTTTAATAATTCGCTTGTCGTGGATGGTGAGACATATTATATCAATCCTCTCAGAGATATCCCCGAGGACGGAACTACAGTCAAGATAAGATATTCCAGATACGGAAGATATGCCGTCGAGGTTATCCCCGCGGAGGAGGTCAATATATCGGATTCTCTGACGGAGGAGATGCAGACCTCGATGCCTGTTACCGAGACCGAAGAGGACTGAATACAAGTCCCATAAGAATACTATTAGTCCCGTTTTGCAAAAAACGGGACTTGTTTTTGTTGAAAATACTCTTCTGAGGGTGAAAGAATAATATCACCATAAGAGAAAGAGGAGGAATTCTATGAAAGGATATACATCGCAGATAAGTGATATCGAGACCGGGATCTATGTGGTGTGCAGCGACAGGGTGCTTCTGAATACCATCAATACTATGCTCAGGCGCAAGGGCATCATCGGTGTAGCGGATGCGGAGGGAAAGATGCATTATCTGGTAGATGCAAGGAGAAATCCCGCTTATGCGGCCAGAGCGATCAATAATCTCGTATTCAACGAGATAGAGGAAGATGATCAGGGAGGAGGACCGCTTGGGGATCAGATCTTACCGCAGACCGTCAAGGCGGTAATAGACGAGGTCATGTTGTCTTACGGATTTGATCTCACGCTTCTGGGCTCCAAGGCCATGGCTATAGTCATCAGGAAACTTGCACTGCGCGATCAGACGGAGAGACTGTCGACAAAGCAGCTGTTCAGCATTGCGGCCGAGTCGCTGGATGTTAAGTATATCCATGTCGAGAGGAATATCCGCTATGCGATAAAGAAGAGCGGTAATGATATAGACGGGATCAAGAGCATGACGATCATTCGTGAGCTGGCCACACAGGTGAGAAGACGCCTCGAAAGGATAATCGGCAAAAAATAACAGGCTGTCTGTGACAGCCTGTTAAGGAAATTCTTTATAACAGAAATTGAATTACTTCTTCTTGCTGTTAACGATATCCTTGAGCTCCTTACCAGCCTTGAAAGCGGGAGCCTTAGAAGCAGCGATCTTGATTGTCTTACCTGTGCTGGGGTTACGACCTGTACGAGCAGCTCTCTCCTTAACAGAGAATGTACCGAAACCAACGAGAACAACCTTCTCATCCTTCTTAAGAGCCTCTTCGATGGACTCGATTGTAGCCTTAAGAGCTGCCTCAGCCTTATTCTTGGGAAGGTCAGCCTTTGCTGCGATTGCATCAATAAGATCTGTTTTATTCATGATTTAGCCTCCTTGTACCTAGTTCTATAGGCAATTTGCACAGTTATTATGAACTGAAAAACGTATGGTGTCAAGCCGTTTTGTCATTTTTGGACGCGAGAATAACGACGTTTTGAACTATTGTACTGACGTTATGGGATAATGGACGAAAACCCCTCTTATATATGACAAAATAACGTTATTAGTGTATCCTATACTAGATTTGCGACAGCAAAATCTCAACTAGCGGAGGTAACACCCAAATGGTAGTAACTAAAGATACGATCATCGGTGATGTAGTAATGGCTGATCAGGACGTAGCTCCTATTCTCATGAATTCCGGACTTCATTGTCTCGGTTGTGTAATGGCAACAGGTGAGACTATTGAAGAGGCTTGCTATGTACACGGTATGGACTGCGATTCTCTTGTTGCAGAGCTTAATGAATTCTTTAAGGCAAAAGAGTCCAAGTAATCCCGAACCGAATAATCAATAAGTTGCTTTCATCACGATGTGGAAAGTAGTGCCTGAGCCCAAACGGCTGTCGACACTGATATCCGCATCGTGATGTTCTATTATGGTCTTTACTATCGACAGACCAAGTCCCGTGCCCTTTATGTTCTGGCCTGAATTCTTGGCACGATAGAATCTGTCGAATACTTTGGATATCTCTTCCTTGGGGATACCTATACCGTTATCCGAGATCTCTATATGTACTTTCTGTTCGTCGAGGGGCTTATCGGGATCGCTCCTCCAGGCATGTACTTTTATGAGAGCCGTATCATAAGTGTAATTGATGGCGTTGGATATCAGGTTCTCGAATACTCGGCTGATCTTTTTGGGATCGGCCTTTACGATCAGAAGATCATCTTCGGGGATATCAAGTTCCAGTTTTTTATCCGTACCTCTTAGATCCCCCTCGTAGAGCATGTAAAGCTCATCCAGCAGCTCGGCTATCGATACGTCAGTAAGCTGGAATTCATTAGTATTGGATTCCATCCTGGTAAGTTCAACGATATCGGAGACGATCCTCTCCATTTGCTGCGATCTTTTGATTATATTCTGAAGATAGTTATTTACCTGCTCGGGCTTCATCGTAGTATGAGCCTGGGATAACAGCTCGGCGTATCCTCTTATCGCCGTAATGGGAGTCCTTAAGTCATGTGAGACATTGGAAAGGACATTCTTTCGGGCTTCCTCATTCTCCATGAGCTTTTTATTGGTATTATAAAGGTCCCTGTTGATCTCGGATATGTGAAGAGTCTTTTCCTTGACCAGATATTGAAGCCTTCCGAGTGTATCCTTGAGTGTCTTATACTGACGTACATATTGCAGGAAGAAGAATATCAGTACCAGCGACATCGCTATAGCGAAGAATACGCTATAGAAGGGAATATTATATTTGGTCATGATATTCTCATGGATATATACGAATATAAACAGGAAGGTCGCACCGGCCAGGAGACCGAAAGTGGCATATTTTTCTTTGATGTAGATGATCAGTATCTTGAGTATCATTATCGCCGATATCGTGAATGTGAAGATCGCACATGATGCGATGTGATATCCGGTCGACAGGAGAGATCTGAATATCAGCTGAATGAGTATCAGAGCAGAACCGAGGAAGCAGACGATAAGCGAATCGTATTTCCAGACCTTATGATTCTTGTTGTAGTCGGAATCGCTGAAAAGCGAAGATGTGAAGCAGTACGCCGTCATGGCCATGGAGATCAGGAGGCAGACTCTCAGACCCGCTCTGGCAGGTGACGTGATGGTGATATATCTCTCCTGCGTAGTGATGAATAGCAGGAAAAGAAGACTGTATACAAGAAGGAATATGTACTTGCCTTTACCGGAGAAAGTCCTGGTTATTATGGCACCGCCGAGGACAAATATCGCTATCATAGTTATCAGTATGGCGAACCATACCGAAGATATGACGATAGCCTTGGAGTCGGATACCTTTTCGCTCAAAGCGGGGCTCGAAATGATACCCGGAGCGTAGTTGCGAATATCACTTTTTACGCAGATGATAACTTCGGCAAATCCGCTTGAATCCGTATGAAGCGGGATACTGCTGTAACCGCAGGTGAAATCAAGTCTTGTGGCGGAGGAAGGAGAGTCACCGAGTGTACCCTCGAATATTCCGTTACAGAAAACGTCAGCTTCGCCGTTGATATCCGGGATGCTGAGATAAAGTGTGGAGATATCACCGTCGATGCGGAATCTCATAAGATAAGCCATGCAGTGGTAATGACCGCCGTTGCCGTCAGAATAAACGGTCAGAGGGACCTTGCCGTCACTTCCGAGTATACTTGCATTATCGCCGATGTCATTCCAGCCCACTCTGTCGGAGATCGATGCTTTCTCGTAGTGGGGAAGCATGAAGCTGTTCGAATATATGAAATCCCCGTTCTTTACATCGTCCGATGT
>CACZPC010000111.1 GCA_902782985.1 Oscillospiraceae bacterium | reverse complement strand
TAAGATCGTTGAGGCAATGAGAAAGGAAGGTATCTTCAAGGAAGATATCGGACGTGAGAAGTTCCTCGAGAGAGCTTGGGACTGGAAAGAGAAGTACGGCGGCAGGATCGTAGAGCAGCTCAAGAAGATCGGTTCATCCTGTGACTGGAGCCATGAGCGCTTCACGATGGATGAGGGATGTTCAGAAGCTGTTAAGGAAGTATTCGTTAAGTACTATAATCAGGGTCTTATATACAGAGGTGAGAGGATTATCAACTGGTGTCCTCATTGCCTTACTTCGATCTCCAATGCCGAGGTTGAGTATGAGGATCAGGCAGGTCATTTCTGGCACCTTCGCTATCCTCTTGAGGACGGCAGCGGATATGTAGAGCTTGCAACTACAAGACCTGAGACGCTTCTCGGTGATACTGCCGTAGCTGTTAACCCTAAGGACGAAAGATATAAGGATATCATCGGCAAGATGCTTATCCTTCCTCTTGTAGGACGTAAGATCCCCGTTGTAGCTGATGACTATGTTGATATCGAATTCGGTACCGGTGTAGTTAAGATCACACCTGCGCATGATCCTAATGACTTCGAAGTAGGACAGCGTCATAACCTTGAAGTCATTAATGTCATGACAGATGATGCCAAGATCACAGATGACTATCCCAAGTATGCCGGCATGGATCGCTTCGAAGCTCGTAAGGCTATCGTTAAGGACCTTGAAGAGGGCGGATACCTTATCAAGGTTGAAGATCATGCACATAATGTCGGTACCTGCTACAGATGCGGTACCACTATCGAGCCTCGTGTATCTTTGCAGTGGTTCGTAAAGATGGAGGAACTTGCTAAGCCCGCTATTGAAGCCGTTAAGACAGGCAAGACAAGATTTGTTCCTCAGAGATTCGAGAAGAATTATTTCAACTGGATGGAGGATATCCGTGACTGGTGTATCTCCAGACAGCTCTGGTGGGGTCATCAGATCCCTGCATTCTACTGCGATGACTGCGGAGAGATCGTAGTTACCAAGGAGGATGAGGCAGTATGTCCCAAGTGCGGTAAGAAGATGCGTCAGGATCCCGATACTCTCGATACCTGGTTCTCATCTGCACTCTGGCCTTTCTCCACACTCGGATGGCCTGAGAAGACTGAAGATCTTAAGAGATTCTATCCTACGAATACACTCGTTACAGGTTATGATATCATCACATTCTGGGTATCCAGAATGATGGTAGCAGGCTGTGCTCATATGGATGAGGTTCCTTTCAAGGATGTTCTTATCCATGGTCTCGTAAGAGATTCTCAGGGACGTAAGATGAGTAAATCCTTAGGTAACGGTATCGATCCGCTTGAGATCATCGAGCAGAGCGGTGCAGATGCTCTTCGCTTTGCACTCGTTACGGGTAATGCTCCCGGTAATGACCAGAGATTCATGCCCGACAAGATCGAGATGGGGCGTAACTTCGCCAATAAGATCTGGAATGCCATGAGATTCGTCATCATGAACTGTGAGGACGATATCGATCTTTCAAAGGTTGACGAGAGCAAGTTCACTCTTGAAGATAAGTGGATCCTTACCGGTCTCAGGAGACTTGTAGAGGAAGCTACTGTCAACTATGAGAATTATGATTACGGTGTAGCCCTTTCCAAGATAGTTGACTTCGTATGGGAAAGCTACTGTGACTGGTATATCGAGATCGCCAAGAGCCGTCTCTTCGATAAGGAGTGTCCTTCAAGACTTGAGGCTCAGTACCTTCTTAATTATGTACTCGGCGTATCGATGCAGCTCCTTCATCCTTTCATGCCTTTCCTTACGGAGGAGGTTTATTCTAACCTTATCCTTAAGGACCGCAAGGAATCCATCATGATCTCCGATTGGCCCAAGGCTGATTCGATCGGTAATTATCCCGAGGATGAGAAGATGATGACTACTCTTATGGGTGCTATCAGATCCATAAGAAATATCAGGTCCGAGATGAATGTTGCTCCTTCCCGAAAGGCTCATGTGATCCTCGTTACTCCGGATGAGGCTATTGCCAAGATCTTTAAGGACGGTCTTCCTTTCCTTGAGAGACTTGCATCCGTAAGCTCACTTGAGACACAGAGCACGAAGGACGGAATTCCCGCTACTGCCGTAGCAGCACTCTTTGCAGGCGGTGAAGCATACATGCCCCTTGATGATCTTATCGATATCTCAAAAGAGCTCGAGAGACTCAATAAGGAAATGGACAGGCTGGAGGGTGAACTTAAGAGAGTTGCCGGCAAACTTGCCAATGAGGCTTTTGTCAGCAAAGCACCCGAGAAGGTCATCAATGCCGAGAAGGAAAAGCAGACAAAATATCAAGAAATGTATGATAATATAAAAGATAGAATACAAATGCTGTCTAAGTAACAGGAGGTAGGTTATATGTCAGAAGTAAGTTATCAGGACGAGGCGAAGATCGCCAAGCTCCCTAAGGAAGGTGTACATTGCTTTCCCGCTAATGCTAAGCAGATCAGTACCAGAAGAGTAGTTACAGCTATTCTTACTGTTGTTTTCATAGGACTTGCGATATTCTCATTTGTTAAGAAGAGCCCGCTTTATGCACTCGGCGGTATTTCCGCAGTTGTTGCATTCATTTCGATCCTTGTATTTATCCAGACATTCCTTATTGCTAATTATCGTGTAGCTATCGACTATAACGAGAAGAATCTTATCTTAAGATACAGATTCAGCAAGATCATCATTCCTTTTGCAAGCTTTGATGCAAGAGAGGGTGAGCCCGACAAGGCTGAGGAGCTTATCGACAATTCCAACCTCGGCGGTACAGAGAAGACATATTACCTTGTTCTTGATAATGTATTCGATGAGGCTTGTTTCCAGACATCTACAAAGGATCTTGCATCCAGAGATGATTTCTTCAAGCTCAGAGAAGAGGCTTTCGCTATTGCAGATGCTTACGGTGCAAGAAATGACGAGAATGCCATTAAGCCCGATAGCATGAAGACAGGAGATGAGAGTATCAAGTCTGATCTTAAGGATGATGATATCTCTTCTATTGTTGATGAGGCTCAGGCTGAGGTTCTGGAAGAGAAAGAAGCTGCAAAGAAGACCGCTTCCGAAAAGGCAGAGAAGGCAACTGAAGAGAAGACAGAAGAGTAATCTCAGGTCTTTTATTTCTCAAGCAGAGATAATAAAGGATGTTCCTTAATGGGAGCATCCTTTTTCATTATTCTACTTTGAAGATCGTACCGCCGCCAATAACCGTATCACCATCGTATATGACAGCTGCCTGACCGATCGTCGGAGCTCTTTGAGGCTCATCGAATACTATCTCGATAGTATCAGGAGCTGTCTGAATAATATTTGCAGGCTGCTCGGTGTGTTTATATCTGATCTTGACAGCAGCTTTCAGTGGTTTGTCGATCTCATCATATGAGATGAGATTGATATCATTTATCCATATCTTTTTCTTGAAAAGACCGTTGCCGTGAGAGAGAATGACTTCATTACGCTCCGGATCGATGGCTGTAACAAACAGGGGAGATCCAGCTGCTATACCGAGTCCTTTACGCTGACCGATAGTATAGTGGATTATGCCTTTGTGAGTACCGAGTATACGGCCGTCAGTAGCAACGAAGTTTCCGGGCTCGGACTTTATGCCGTCATAGTTATCGACAAATCCGGCATAATCCTTATCAGGAACGAAGCAGATATCCTGGGAGTCTTTCTTTCCGGCATTTATGAATCCGTATCTGTCGGCCAGTTCACGTACTTCCGGCTTGGTCAGTTCACCTAAGGGAAAACGTATCATCTTAAGCTGTTCCTGCGTAAGATTATAAAGGACATAGCTTTGATCCTTATTGCCGTCAGATGCCTTAAGTAACTCCCATCTGCCTGTCGCTTCGTTATAGCGTGTACGGGCATAGTGGCCTGTAGCAAGTATTTCAGCCCCGATCTGTGAAGCATATTCAGACAGAGCTTTGAATTTTAGGTGCTTATTACAGTCGATACAGGGATTGGGAGTTCCGCCTTTTCTGTATGTGTCTACGAATCTATCCATTACGCAGCACTTGAAAGAAGAAGAAAAATCCCTGACCTCATGCGGGATGTTAAGCTTATTACATACTGCCATGGCGTCCTCGACGTCAGACTCGCTGCCGCATTTATTATTCGTTATATCAGATGAGAGTCCTTCGAAATGAAGCTTCATGGTGACTCCGATGCAGTCATATCCCTGATTCTTAAGTAATAATGCGGTTATACTGCTGTCAACACCGCCGCTCATCGCAATAAGAGCTTTCATTCTTATCCTCCGATTATCCGTTTCAGGTATTTTATCACTACAAATGGTCATAAAACAGAATCCTAAGGTAGTGTTATAATGATTTTCGAGGAGGGATAATATATGAATAATTGGAGTTTTGGCAGGAAAGCCGTCTTTTGCGTCATATCATCCGTACTCGCGTCTTCACTGGCCGGAATAGTCTTTATTTTGCTCAATTCCCGTATCAGGAGCCTTGTAGTCGCGGTAGTGACAGCTTCGTTCATTTGTGCACTTATATTCTTTATTGTCAGTCAGCTGCTGAGAGATAAAGATACAAAGGTAAGGATCACCTCACAGATCGCTTCTGTTGTCGTCGGATTTCTGGTGATAGTTTCTACCGTAATAATCAACCTGGCTCCTTTTATCGTATTCCCGTGTAACCATAATGAAGCTGCCTATGATGATCTGACTGAACTGTCAAAAGTTGAAGACAGCCGTATATCCGAGATAAGGATAGACGATCTTACAGGGTGGAGGATCAGTTCCAGAAGTGCCAAGCCCGATCAGAAGCGTCCTGTTATCATATGTTTCTATGGTAATGGTATGAATGCATCTGCAACAAGTCTGATGATCTTTAAGGATAAGAATGGCATTTACGGTGATTTTAACGAGAATACCGATTTTGTATGCGTAGATTACCCGGGATACGGAATAAGCGGAGGGGCTCCTGATTCAGATTCAGTCAAGGAGATGGCACTTAAAGTCTATGATGAAGTGGCATCATGGGAGACAACTTCGGAGATCATATTATTCGGATATTCCATCGGTACGGGTATTGCCACATATACAGCATCCGAGCGTGATGCTGCCGGACTTATCCTTTGGGCACCTTATGCCAATGCTTACGATATCTTCAACAACTACCTGAATATATTCTATGGTCCTTGCAGGCTTCTTGTAAGATTCAGGATGGATTCGGATAAATATATCAAAAATGTCGATTGTCCCGTACTTATACTTGCTTCTGATGCGGATGAGATGGTCCCGTATCAGAGCAGTCGTGATCTGTTTGCAGCTGCTGACGGTACGGCGGCGGATTTTGTATCTTTATCCGGTATAAGCCATAACGCATTCTGGCAAGATACAAAGGCGCTCGATAATACATATGAATTCATAGGGGAGGTGGCCTGATATGTACGATCTTAAGAATAATCTGGTCAACAGCGCTATAGTACTTCTTTCCTTGATCTTTATCGGTATGGCTTTTCTGCTTACACTTGTTGCTGAATCTGCAGCAGTTGCATTATTACTTCCGATACTTCTGATCCTGTTAGCGGTTGTCGGCATCATCCTGACATTTGTACCTTTCTTCAAGGATCATATCCGGCTTATTCCCGTTGTGGATGCCGTTGTAGGGATAATCGTAGCGGTGATCATCCATTTCCTCTGCTAACAGGAAATGAAAATCAAAGGAATTCATTGGAGCGATTAATGTCTTTTTCGGTATTGTATCCCCTGCGAAAAGCCTGCTCATGCAGTTGATTCACATCCGAATAAAAGGTATTATCATTATGCGTGGGCTGAATCAGCCCCTCTAATTCATTGTCAAAGGAGATTTTACCTATGCCATTGGTAACAACTAAGGAAATGTTCAAGAAGGCATATGACGGCGGATACGCTATC
>CACZPC010000110.1 GCA_902782985.1 Oscillospiraceae bacterium | reverse complement strand
AGAATGATGATCAGCTGATGCTGTATCTGTGAAGACCGACGACTTTACCTAATACCTTACATTCGGCCGTATTAAAGGGAATAGGTGAGTAAAGTTCATTCTCGGGGAAGAGATAGGGCTGACCATTAAGATATCCGTATCTCTTGACGGTAGCTTCGTCACCGATCAGAGCTGCAATGATATCACCTTCATCGCAGGAATCCTGCTTTCTGATTATAAGATAGTCACCGTCGAGGATGTGAGCATTTATCATACTGGTACCCTTGACCTTGAGAAGGAAACAGTCATTACTTCCGATGATCGACTTGTTGATATAGAAAGACTCGGATTCATCCTCATGAGCATAGATAGGAACACCTGCGGTGATCTTACCAAGGCATGTAAGCCTTACTACATCAGCAGGTATGCTCTCGGAAGGAGCTTCGGATCCCTCGGTGTTCTTAAGAATTATCGCTCGTCTCATTCCGGGACGGTATTCAATAAGCCCCATCTCATCAAGCTTACGAAGATAAGCATGTACCGAAGAAGTGGACTTTAATCCCGCACCGGCACAGATATCGCGAACGGAAGGTGAAAGAGCATTCTCGTGTATGTATTTCTGTACATATTTATAGACTCTCTCGATAGTCTTAGCTGATTTGCTCTCGGTAGAACGTGATGTTGCTGCCATGATTAACCTCCAAACATATATTCTTTTGAAATTATTTTAATAAATAACGATCGATGTGTCAAACTTTTGTTCTGAAAGGAGAATTACTATGGATCAGAGAGAACTTAAGATCAGACTTGAAACTTTATATGATGATCTTGTTATTACAAATCGTGAGACGACGGAACTGTTATCATTTATCTCAAAGAGCGGTGACGAACGAAGACGTATGCTTAATGATATGTATTTTAAAGATAACGCCCCGGTCAAAGTGCTCGGGACTGAATTTCTCGGCAGGAGAGAGGCTGATGTAACGGGGGAGATGATAGCCCTTTCCACCAAGTTTGATGAGTTCATTGACCGTCTGCATAAGGAGGCATACGGAATGATGGCGAGGCACAATCAGGCAGTTGATCTGTTCTATATGATATTAAGTCTTCCGGATCCGTATTGTAAGATCCTTTATCTGAGATACTTTCGAAGATTATCCTGCAAAGAGACGATGAATTGTCTATATCTGAGCAGAACAACTTTCTTCAGAAATCTTAACAAGGCAATAGATCTTCTTCTTCACGATCTTGAAGACGGAAGTGCGGTAGCAGTTGCCGCAAATTAGTATTTCATTTATCGGGACAAAAAATATATAATCTTCTTATGCGAGAAAACAGTAATAATGACAATATAATAAATAAGTCTCTTTCTACCTTGGGCGGGATCTTCGGCTGTATCGGAAGAACAACTGTGAGGTATGTTAAGAATTTTCCGAATAAGGCAGTCAACTATGCCAAGCGCAAGATCAATGAATATAAGCGCAAGCCTCCCAGAGAAGATATTAATAAGGTATATGT
The DNA here is from genome assembly GCA_902782985.1 of Oscillospiraceae bacterium. Taxonomy (GTDB): domain Bacteria; phylum Bacillota; class Clostridia; order Saccharofermentanales; family Saccharofermentanaceae; genus Saccharofermentans. Next base: position 538 of record CACZPC010000110.1, on the reverse strand, counting down.
TCTTGTCGGATATACTACTAAGGCACATATCGATGCAAGATATAACGCGGAAAGATTCATGATCATATTGAGGAAGGGATTGCTTCTCCTTATATTCGTACTGATCCTTCTGATATCGATCAAAGCCGTATTACCTTATGTTAATATCGATCAGTATCAGCACATGTTCGGCATCGAGGGCGTTGATGAGCTTACTCAGAATGATCCTTTTGCCAATCCGGGTATGACCGGTCCTGCGGTAAATGTAGTAGAGACGACCGCTGCTTCTGAGGTGACTGATATTGCTTCCGTAACTGAAGAGCAGACTACTGATGAATCTGACGGATCATCGGAATAATTTGCATAATCGATAAATGAATATTGCAAAATAGTATATGTTGATATATTATTTTTCTTGATTATGAAATTTTAGCATTTGCTTCTTGCAAAATGCATATAAATGAAAGGCGGAATGTATTATGGAATACACTATCAATCATCCTTACCTTAACGATCTCATGCAGAAGGTTATCGCTAAGAACCCTTCAGAGCCCGAGTT
>CACZPC010000109.1 GCA_902782985.1 Oscillospiraceae bacterium | reverse complement strand
GGAGAACAACCTTCTTAATTTACTTTCGGCATCTTTTTTGAATGCGCATACGCTCGGCAAAGTGTCGTTGAAGCCGTCGGGCGTATAAAACTTGTTGCTCATCGTTTTTACCTCCTGATATTTATTGTTAATAAGCAATTACTTTAGTCAACTAAAGTATCGACTATCAGATTATAAAGGGAGTATCACTAAATGTCAAACGCCTTATTTATGGTATTTCTCACCACCGGAGATCTTAAATCCCCTGTAAATCTGTTCAAGAAGTATAAGTCTTGTCATCTGATGGGTAAGAGTTATGTTGCCGAAGCAGATCCTTCTGTCGGCTCTTTTCACGATACGCGGATCAAGACCGTTGCTGCCGCCTATGACTACGGTTATGGAAGCTCCGCCTCTTTCCATGTCATCGGTAAGTATCTTTGAGATCTCTTCAGAAGAAAAAAGCTTCCCGTGCAGATCCATAACCCATACGATCTCGCCGTCCTTTATCTTCGACAAAATGAGATCGCCCTCTTTGGCAAGCGCAGCATCTACCGGAAGCGAATCAGGGCTGTCAGCGACTTCGATTATCTCTGTAGTACAGTATTTCGAAAGGCGCTTCCTGTATTCGTCGATCCCTCCGACAAGCCACTTTTCCTTGATCTTACCCGGTGCGATTATCCTGATCTTCAAACTGATATGCCTTTCGTAGGTTCATATCTGTTGGCAACTGCGATATTGTAGTTAACATTCTGCTCAAGAGCAAAACGTCTCAAGTATTCAGTTACCGTAAGATAAGCCTTCTCATGAGTATTATTATTCTCGCTTAAGTGGCCGAGGATGAAATTATATGTACCTTCATCGATCATATCTCTTATCATCTCAGCACATGCATCATTACTTAAATGTCCCCTGTCTCCCGCGATCCTTGCCTTGAGATCCTCGGGGTAAGGACCGTATACCAGCATCCTTTTATCGTAATTTGCTTCGATAAGGACGCCGTCCACGCCCCTTGACATATCCCTTATATCGTCTGTTATGTATCCCAGGTCAGTCATGACCATCAGTGATCTTCCTTCGAACATGACCTTATAACATACTGATCCGGCCGCATCATGCGGTGTATTGCAGGACAAGACCGTAACACCGTCTCCGAGATCGGTCACCTGACCCGGCTCGATCACTACATCCCGCGAAAGCGGATGCGGCTTACTGCACTTCCTTGCTATATATTTGTGAGTCGATGATGTGGCATAGATATCTGCGGGATACTTCCTGACGAAAACATCAAGCGCATCAAGATGGTCATGGTGCGAATGGGTAATAAAGATCGCATCTATACTGTCAGGAGAAACTCCTATGAGATCCAGTGCACAGCATACCTGCTTACAGTTTCTTCCCGCATCTATAAGGATATTTTTGCTTCCTGCCTTGATAAGAGTGGAATTCCCGCTGCTTCCGCTGAAAAGCGGTATAAGCTCAAACGATGCCATTATGCCTCTGCATCCGGATCGAACTCGGGGCTCTCGCAGCGCTCTATCTCGGCTCCGAGTGATTGGAGCTTCTGAACGATGTTCTCATAACCTCTGTCGATCTTCTTGGCATTTGTTATATATGTCGTTCCTTCTGCCGCCAGCGCTGCACATACCAGCGCCGCACCGGCACGAAGATCGGTAGCCATTACAGTGGCACCTTTAAATCTCTCTATTCCGTTAACGAGCGCGATCCTGTCGAAAACATTGATGCTCGCACCCATCCTGGTAAGCTCGGGTATATACTGGAATCTGTTCTGCCAGACATTCTCATGCATCTTACTGACACCCTTGGCCATACAAAGAAGTACGACTGCCTGAGGCTGCAGATCCGTAGGGAATCCGGGGTAGGGAGATGTCTTGATATTCGTTCCCCAGATCTCGGAGCCTTCTTCTCTATAGACCCTTATACTGTCATTATCTTCATTCTCTTCGACTGTATATCCCATCTCACGCATCTTGGAAGACAACGGCTCCATATGCGTAGGAATAAGATTGTGGATCGTTACGTCACCGTCTGTAACGGCTGCAGCGATCATATATGTACCGGCCTCGATCTGGTCAGGGATTATCGAATATGAGAAATTTCCGGGAAGGACCGGGACACCCGTGATCCTTATCGTATCGGTACCTGCACCTTTGATCTTGGCACCCATGGCATTAAGGAAGTTAGCAACATCAACGATATGCGGCTCCTTGGCTGCATTGGTGATGATGGTCATACCCTGGGCCTTTGTTGCCGCCAGCATTACATTTATCGTTGCTCCGACACTTACGATATCAAGGAATATCCTGGCTCCGTGGAGAGGATCAGCCGCGAGAGTGATTATACCGCCCTCTATATCTTCAGGTCTTGCACCTCTTGCACCCATGGCTGCAAATGCCTTGAGATGCAGATCGATGGGACGCTGACCGAAGTTGCATCCGCCGGGCATGCGAAGAGATGCCTTACCGCCTCTGGCAAGAAGGGCACCCAAAAGATAATAGGATGCTCTTATCTTGGAAACGGACGCACCCGTAGCCTTATAAGTATTTATCCCTCTGGGATCTATCTCAAGAGTAAGCGAACCTTCTGCCGCTGCCTCTGAAGTAATGAGCGCACCTAAGGATCTGCAAAGGTCGATCATGACATGTACATCCGAGATATCGGGTACATTCTCAAGAGTGCACTTACCGTCGATCATCATTGCTGCCGCAAGAACACCCAAAACAGCATTCTTGCTTCCGCTGATACTTATATCACCTTTCAGGCGATTGCCGCCGGTGATCTTATATGAATATGGGCTCAATTTGATTCCCCTTCGTTCTGTTTTTTGGACGGCTGTATAGGTGTAGCCGTATCAAGTACCTGTCTTACGGCAGACTGTCTTTCCTTCTCTTCTGTCGCATTCTTCCTGCGGGCGGTAAGATTATCGAAAAGCCCGGTCTTCTTTTTACTGCCTTTTTTGACACTACTATTATACATTTTTCCGTCAATGTTTGGATGGATCGTTACGCTTTCTTTGTAAAATTCATCTTTTCCATGTTTTTCAGGGCTGATACGCACGTCTTCATGTGCAGATGTATTAATCTGTGACGCCCTCGGCAAGATCTGCTGAGTAAGAAGTTTTCTTGCTTCCTCCTTCTGCTTCCTTAATTCCTCTTCTTCATCTGTTACGGATTCATCGGGTTTGTCAGCTTCTTCTGCTGATATTTCATCATCTGATACTGCTGCTTCGGCATCTTCTTCCCCGGATATATCGTCCTTATCATCTTCGATATACTCGTCGATCTCATCCGGCTCTTCGTCGATCAGATCTTCTTCGGGATAATCGTCGAATTCTTCATCGATCTCTTCGGGCTCGATATATGTGAGCTCATCAACAAGATCGGTGTATCTTTCTTCTCCAAGCTTAGTCAGAAGCGCCGCTACTGCCTTATCATGAGCAGTCCTTTCGCCTTCCTTTATGCTCTCGAGAGTATGTACCTCATTCTCTGCATCGTCATATCCCATGGACCTGACCGCTTCGGCAGCCTGTATGGCCATGAATTCCGCAGCGTTTCTGTAATACTGATTCTCACTTACTATTCCGGTACCCGCATCATCATATACGCTCCTGAATACGCCTGCCGCCTGAGGCAGTACCAAAGTGAATGCCGATCCGTGTCCTAGTTCTGATGTAACACTGATCGTACCGTCATGCATATCGGCAACATCCTTGGCGATTGCAAGTCCGATTCCCGAACCGCCCACGTCATGCGATCCCGAATTATCGACTCTGTAGAATCTCTCGAAAAGATGATCTATATCCGAAGCGGGAATACCTCTTCCGTTATCATTTATCTGGATGCCGATCCTGTCGCCTATGCTCTCTACATGGATCGATATCTCATTTGGCTCAGTCTTGCCCTCAAAATTTATATATTTAACCGCATTGGTAAGAAGATTTATTATTATCCTCATTATGAGATTTGCATTACCGAATATAAGCGGATAATACATATTCTCGGGGACCTTGATATTCACCTTATCTCTTCCGGGATAATCACTTAAATTCGATACGGCCTTAGTTATGACTTCCCCCAGATCGATGATAGTCATCGGTACGACCTGAGAACACATCGAAAGGATAAGGAAATCCTGTACGATATCCTGCATCCTTACCGCATTTGCAACGATCCTGTTGCCCCACTTGGTGATCTCTTCATAACTGGGCATCTTATCAGGCGTTATATTATTGACAAAGAATTCGGAAGCTCTTATTACAGTAAGAGGAGTCTTGAGCTCATGAGAGACATTGGCGGCAAGATCCTTCTGCCTTCTCTCATCATCCTTTATCTGAGTGATATCATCTACTATTACGATATCGATCCTGTTCTCTTCGAAGAATCTGTGGATCATCTTGATCTCGTAGATCCTGTGATCAGTCATATAATTGGCACGGATTATCGAATCACTGCTCTCGAGATTCAGCAGATAATTAGACTTAAGGTGATTTTCCTGATCATATTTATTCAGAAAAGCTTCAACAGTCCCCGGTATCTCCTTAAGCCCCTTGCCGCTGGTGCTTTCAGGCAGGAATTCCATCAGAGAATCCAGAGTATGGTTACTGTAAACGATGCCGTTATTATCGTAAGCTATAACTCCGAGACCGACATTATCGATTATCGACGCACTGACGGCCCCTTCATATTTAAGACGCCTGATAACCTCATCAATATCTTTATTGATCTCTTTGCTGAATTTGAAATTGCCGACCATATATCCTGCGCCGAGCGCAAGGATCAAAAATATAAGAAATACGACAATACAGATTGCCGGATTTGCAGCAATATAGGCTCCGAGTTTATCGAACATGGTAACTTAAGATCAGGTAAGATCCTTAGGGAAATAATAGCCTGAGCCTCTTCTTGTAAGGATATACTTATACTTGGGCTGATTGGGCTCGATCTTCTTCCTGGTACGTCTTACTGTAACATCTACCGTTCTTACATCGCCGGAGAATGCATAATTCCAGACCTTGGAAAGTAATTCATCACGGGAGCAGACTCTGCCTGCATTATTCTCAAGATACTGAACAAGCTTGAACTCGTTTGAAGTCAGGTCACAGCTCACGCCGTTTACATATACCTGCATAGCATCGACATCGATTACAAGCTCACCGTCACAATATACATGCTTTGAAGAATCATCTGAGGCATCCTTATCAACAGATGCGGGCTTTGTCCTCTTAAGAAGATTCTTAACTCTCTCGACAAGAAGTGTAGGATCAAAAGGCTTGCTCATATAATCATCAGCACCGCGCCTTAAGACCTCGATCTCATATACGGGAAGATCTCCTCTGGCCGTAAGGAAAAGAATTGGAGTAGTATTGCCTGCAGTCCTGAAATCATTAGTAAAATCAAGTCCGCTATATTCAGGCATCATCCAATCGAGAATGATGAGATCGGGATGCTGATCCTCAGCGATCGTAAGTCCTGTTCTTCCGTCAGTTGCACAAACGGTATCAAAACCGAAACTGCTAAGTACATCAGAGACTGAAGCCACTATCTCAGGCTCGTCATCAACAATCAATATCTTAGCCATTATTCTAGATCCCCTCCCGATCGATTACTTAATCATCACTTAATATGTTAGCAAAAGAGTAAATTTCAAGCAATGGAAATGTTACAAAAAGGGGAAATAAAAAACCCTTCTACGTTTTAGCGTAGAAGGGTTTGTATAAACCGGCAGCAACCTATCTTTCCGGACCGTCTCCAGTCAAGTATTTTCGGCACAAGCGAGCTTAACTTCTGTGTTCGGGATGG
>CACZPC010000108.1 GCA_902782985.1 Oscillospiraceae bacterium | reverse complement strand
TGGTGCGGACTATGGGACTTGAACCCATACGCCATTGCTAGCACAAGATCCTTAGTCTTGCTTGTCTGCCAATTCCAACAAGTCCGCGTGACTTAGTTGTTAAGCATGAATGATTATACTGATGAAAGAATGGTGTGTCAAGCGGTATTTAAAAATATTCTGTGATATAATTACTTTTGTTGTGTAAGGCAAAGGAGTTTATATCATGAAAGAGATTATGCTGGGCAACGAAGCTGTTGCCAGAGGAGCTTTTGAAGCGGGCGTCAAGTTCGTTTCTTCATATCCCGGTACTCCCAGTACGGAGATAACCGAGACCATCGCCAAATATAAAGAGATAGCTTGTGAATGGGCACCTAATGAGAAGGTAGGAGCTGAGGCTGCTATCGGTGCTTCCATCAGAGGTGCACGTGCCATGACATGTATGAAGCATGTCGGTATGAATGTCTGTGCTGACCCTCTTTTTACCGTATCTTATTCGGGAGTCAACGGCGGACTTGTTTTCTGCGTAGCTGACGATCCCGGAATGCATTCATCTCAGAATGAGCAGGATTCACGTAATTATGCGAGAGCATCCAAGGTTCCGATGCTCGAGCCTTCAGATTCCATGGAGTGCAAGGAATTTGCCAGATATGCTTTCGAGCTTTCTGAAAAGTACGATACTCCTGTTATCTTAAGACTTCATACAAGAGTCTCTCACTCCAGGAGCATCGTTCACCTCGGTGAGCCTGCACCTATTGAAGTCAAGCCTTATGTTAAGGATTCCAAGAAGTATGTCATGATGCCTGCCAATGCCATCGGCAAGCATGTTGTAGTAGAGGAAAGAACACGCAAGATCATCCATGATTGCGACGACGATCTTAATGTCGGTATGCATAAGATCGAGATAAGAGATAAGAAGATCGGTATCATCACTTCCGGTGCAGCTTATCAGTATGTTCGTGATGCAGTTCCCAATGCCAGCGTTTTAAAGCTCGGCATGGTATGGCCTCTTCCTGAGAGGACGATCAGGGATTTTGCTTCCAAGGTCGACAGACTCGTTGTAGTAGAGGAGCTTGATCCTTTCCTCGAGACGGAGATCAAGGCATTGGGCGTTAAGTGTGAAGGCAAGGAGCTTTTTACGCTTCTTGGTGAATATACTACGAGACTTGTACAGAAAGCTCTTACAGACAGACCTCTTCCTGTACCCGCATTCGATGTTATGGAGCTTCCGGTTGCTCCCGGACGTCCTCCGGTACTTTGCGCCGGTTGTCCTCATAAGGGACTTTTCCTCGTGCTCCATAAGCTCGGAGTAAATGTTATGGGCGATATCGGATGTTATACGCTCGGTGCTCTGCCTCCCATGCAGGCAGTAGATGCTGTAATCTGTATGGGTGCATCAGTTGGAATGGCTCACGGTGTGGATAAGGCGACTGACGGAGCGGATTCGCGTAATACCGTTGGTGTTATAGGTGATTCCACATTCCTTCATTCCGGTATCACTAATCTTATGAATGCCGTATATAATGAGAGCTCGATGACGCTTATCATACTTGATAATTCGATCACAGGTATGACCGGTCATCAGCAGAATCCTTCCACCGGTCTTAATATCAGACTTGAGAAGGCACCTCAGGTCAGTCTCGAAATGCTTTGCGAGAGCGTAGGTGTTCTCCCTGAAGCGATCCGTGTCGTAGATCCTGTGGATATGGCAGAGACTGAGAAGGTCATTAAGGAAGAGCTTGCCCGTGAGACCGTATCGGTAGTCATCGTCAGAAGACCTTGTGCTCTTATCCCGACCGGTAAGGCGGTAAGGGGTATCAATGTAGAGGTTGATTACGAGAAGTGTAAGAAGTGCGGTGCCTGTGCCAGGATCATGTGTCCCGCTCTTGTTATCGGTGACGATCACATGCCTGTAGTCGATACGGAATCATGTAATAACTGCGGACTCTGCGTAAATGTCTGCAAGTTCGGTGCACTTAAGAAAGGAGGAGAAGCATAATGGGTAATCTTGAAGCTTCGATCGTCCTCGCAGGTGTCGGCGGACAGGGAACACTTATTGCCGGTAAGCTGCTTGGTATACTTGCTTTAAAGCTCGGACTTGATGTTAAAGTTTCCGAGGTTCACGGAATGAGCCAGAGAGGCGGATCCGTAATTACATATGTAAAGATAGGTGAGGAGGTTCACTCTCCTATAATCGAGGACGGTACTGCTGATTATGTACTTGCTTTCGAGGAGGTTGAGGCCGTAAGATGGGCCGCTCTTCTTAAGAAAGGCGGAGTCATGATCATCAATGATCAGCAGATCAAATCTCTTCCAGTACTTATGGGTCAGATGCAGTACCCCGATAATATCGGAGAAGCTCTGAAGAAAGGTGCATCAGAGGGAACAAAGATCGTAGAGATCCCCGCACTAGACCTTGCAATGGAAGTAGGCACATCCAAGGCGGTCAATATCGTCATGATGGGTGCACTTTCCAATTATCTCGGCGTTGATGAAAGCCTTTGGAAGGAAGCGATAGAAGAAGCATTCGCGGCCAAACCGAAGACGATCCCGGGTAATATCACGGCATTTGAAAAAGGAAGAAAGGCAGGAGCGTAATGCTCCTGTTTTTTTCGGGCAGAAATGGGACTTTGATCAATGAAGACATTATACGTATCAGATCTTGACGGGACACTCATGAGAAGCAGTATCGAACTGTCGAAATTTACGACGGATACGATAAATGACCTTATATCACGAGGACTTTCGTTTACTTATGCTACTGCAAGATCCATAAACAGTGCCAGAGAGATAGCGGGAGATCTCAATCTCACGCTTCCCGTTGTTACTCGTAACGGAGCTGTCCTTGCCGATAATGCCACAGGAAAATATATAGAGCGAAAAGTATTTACGTCGGAACAGGTAGAAAGGCTTAGGTCTTTGACCCCTGTCATAGGTAAATACGGATGTGTATCCTGCTTTGTCGGCGATCACATGTATAAGCAATGCCTTGAAGGTAAGCATTCCTCAGAATTTCAGGGTTATATCGATTACTATGTGGGGAGAGGAGATACTAACTTAAGACTTGTCTCTGATACTGATGAACTCTATACAGGGGAGCCCGGCTATCTGACTCTTATAGCTTCCAAAGAGATCCTTGAGCCGTATTATGAGCAGGTTCGTAAGTTCGATGACTGGGAGACGGTGTTTTCCAAGGACTCTTACAGGGATGAGTACTGGCTGGAAGTAGCTCCTCAAAACAGTACTAAGGCAAAGAGTCTTCTTATGCTAAAGGAACAGCTCGGCTTTGACAGACTTGTAGTATTCGGTGATTCCGTTAACGACAAGTCTATGTTTAAGATTGCAGATGAATCATATGCCGTAGCAAATGCTATAGATGAACTAAAGACTATGGCAACTGATGTGATAGGCTCTAATGATGAGGATTCGGTCGCGAAGTTCCTTGCTTCGTCATTTGTGTGAATCTTCGGTCCTTTCGTAGAAGAACATGAACTGCTGCATTATGCCTGCAGTTTCGGGATACTTAGTGCAATCGAATGAGCCGCCGTAATACTTGTCCTGTATTCTCTGCATCCAGACATCTACGGGGAATCTTCCGCATCTGTGAAATGCAAAGAGCATGATGCAATTAGCGACCTTTACACCAACTCCGAACATCGAAGTGAGAACCGTATAGAGTTCGTCATCTGATAGCGCGGATAATGCTTCGGGATCGAGCTTTCCTGATACAAAATCATTTACAGCTGAAATGATATAGGGAGTCCTGTATCCTGCGCCGATAGAGTTGATCTCCTCGGTGGTTGCCTTCTTGAGTTCATCGGGTGAAGGAAATGAATAGTATTCTTTCTTAAGTGGATTTACGAAAGGCTCACCGAGCTTCGGAAGATCTATCTTTCGCCCGTAAAGCTCACTCAATCTGTCGACGCATGTAGTGATCGAAGGTATGGATCTTCTCTGAGAGATTATGTAGCTTATGACTGATTCGAATATATCCTGATTAAGGATCCTTATGCCATATCCGTAGTTAACGGCATCCTTCAGATATTTATCCGACGGATCGATCTCTTTTAAGGCTTTTATATAATCCGTATCAAGGTCAAAGTAGTGCCTCCATATGTTTTGAAATTCATCAGGTGTGCATGAGAATGCATATCTGCTCTCTCCGAGATCCGCTATCTGGAGATATCTGCCGTGAGCTATGAGCTCGGTATGTGTGCTGTCTATCGAATGGATCCTGAATGCCTGACCGCTGTCTGCTACCTTATGAGGATCAAAGAATTCTATTTCGGTAATAAATGACATTTGTTTGCCTCTGGTGATATTAGTGTATAATTATATCTCAGTATAAACACTGATCCTTAAATATGCGAGGTCCATCTATGAAACTCAGCGAGATCTATAAGAAAGAGGGAAGAGTATTATCCTTCGAGATATTCCCGCCCAAGCACGAAGAAGAGCTCAATAATATCGATGCCACACTTGAGATATTATGTGACCTTAATCCCGATTATATATCTGTCACATTCGGAGCCGGAGGCTCTTCGAATAATAATAAGACTATAGCCATAGCACGTAAGATAAAGGAGCAATATCATGTTGAGCCCGTTGTCCATCTTACCTGTCTTACATATGATAAGGCAGAGATAGACGGCTTTTGCAGGGAGCTTGAAGCTAACGGCATCGAGAATATTCTTGCTTTAAGGGGAGACAGAAACCCCAATATTGCCCCAAAGGGTGTGTTTGAACATGCAAGTGAATTGATAGAGTATATAAGACCAAGGACTGATTTCTGTATTGCAGGTGCCTGTTATCCGGAGGCTCATCCCGAGTCCAAGGACAGGGTCAGTGATCTTAGAGATCTTAAGAAGAAGGTCGATGCGGGAGCGGAAGTCCTGCTTTCGCAGTTGTTTTTTGATAATCAGTATTTCTACGATTTTGTGGAGGGGGCGCGTATTGCAGGTATCGATGTTCCGATAACACCCGGTATCATGCCGTGTCTTTCCGCGACTTCGATCAAGCGTATGGTCACTACCTGCGGTGCTTCTCTTCCTCCTTCTTTCGAGAAGATCATCAAGAGATATGAAGATAATAAGGAAGCACTCTTTGATGCGGGCATGTACTATGCGATAAGTCAGATAATCGATCTTCTGACTTCAGGTTGTGATGGAATACACCTTTATACGATGAATAATCCCGTAGTTGCCGGAAGAATATGTGACGGGATAAAGAATATCATCTGACTGTAAAGGCGTATTAACAGGGTTATAAAAAAGTATGTTTATAATGTTATCAGGGAAATTATAAACGAAAGGTGAATGGAGTATTTATGTTGAAAAGAAAGATTTCGGTAGTGTGTGCCGCTCTTATCGCATCCTTCTCGTTGTCTATGTTTACCTTGCCCGGCAGACAGGTAAATGCAGAGAGCGCAGCAGGTGTATCGGTAAGTTATGCGACTCACGTTCAGAACGACGGATGGCAGTCAGCAGTCTCTGACGGAGCTATCGCCGGTACTACAGGTCGATCCTTAAGACTGGAGGCTCTTACGGTCTCCCTTACTACAGACCTTGATCTCGGTATTGAGTACAGATCTCATATCCAGGATTACGGATGGGAGCAGACATGGCACGCTAACGGCGAGCAGTCAGGTACTACCGGTGAGTCCAAGAGACTTGAGGCATTGGAGATCAGACTTACGGGTTCTGAGGCTGCCAATTATGATGTTTATTATTGTACACATGTCCAGAATATCGGTTGGATGGACTGGGTAAAGAACGGTGAGAGATCAGGTACTGAAGGGTTCTCCTTAAGACAGGAAGCTCTTGCTATCGTGATCCTTCCTGCGGGTTCTCCGGCTCCTGCTTCACTTGGTACGGGTACAGCTCCTACGGGCAGCTCGAGCACTGCAGCTCCTACACCCACACCTTCAACCCTTGACGGACTTTCCTATAGTACACATATCCAGAATATCGGCTGGCAGAATTTCGTCGCAGACGGTCAGCTGTCAGGTACTACAGGTCAGTCACTCAGACTCGAAGGTATCAAGATCGAGATCAATAATGTTGACGGTGTCGGTGTAAGATACAGGACTCATATCCAGAATCTCGGTTGGGAAGCAACATGGAAAGAAAATGGTCAAGTATCAGGTACAACAGGTGAATCACTAAGACTTGAAGCTATTCAGATCGAACTTACGGGTCCCAACGCTTCACAGTATGATATTTATTACAGGACACATGTTCAGAATATCGGTTGGCTTGACTGGGCATATAACGGCAGAGCATCAGGTAGTGCCGGTTATTCTTACAGACTTGAGGCAATCGAGATCCGGATCGTTCCCGCAGGTTCCACAGCTCCCGGCAGTACGGCAGATTCTTTCCGCCAAACTGAGGCTGCTTCAGCTTCTGCCCCTGTATCTTCCGTGGGTGATGTTTCTTCTTATCCTGCTAATGTTCAGCCCTACGTTAACAGCACTTCTGATTCTGCTTTTGAGAACAGCATTGCAGGTTTCCCGGAGTCTTATAAGCCGTATTTAAGAGCGCTTCATGCTCAGCATTCTGCATGGACTTTTGTACCTGTTGATTGTGGTGGATGGGATGGTGCTATTGATGCAGAAATGGCAAATGGAAGATCTCTCGTTACCAATTCTGCTTATAGAGATCCCAACAGGCCAACAGCTGTTGAATCAGGTACCTGGTATAACGCTTCTCGCGAATGTCTTGAATTCTTTATGGATCCCAGATCTCAGCTTGGAGAGCGTAATGTTTTCCAGTTCCTTGATCTTAGGATGAATGGTGCCGGTGGAGTAAACTCCCAGTCTATTAACAGCATGATAAGTGGCACATACTTGTCCGGTAGAGCATCTTCCATTTATTCTTCAGGCCAGAGAAATAATGTTAATCCTCTGTTTATTGCTACTCATGCTATACAGGAATGTGGTGCTAACGGAAGTACGTCATCCAGAGGACCATATTACAATGTATTTAACATCTGTGCATACTCAGGTAATAATCCTGCAAGAACGGCTGTAGGTTTTGCCCAGAACGGATTTGGTGACAGCAGGGATCAGAGATACGGTCTTCCTTGGACTACAATGGATTCTTCTATAAACGGCGGATCACTTTGGATTTTTGATAATTATATTGGAGTAGGTCAGAATACTCTTTATTCCATGAGATTTTGCACTAGTACATCTGCCGGCAGCAACAGATTCTGGCATCAGTACATGGCAGCTACAGGTTCTGCACGCAGCGAAGGTCAGAGAATGGCTGATGCATATGCCGCAGGCGGTATCCAGAATACAAATCTCACATTCTACATTCCCGTATATTCCAATATGCCTCAGACAGCATGTCCTGATCCGGCATAATATATGTGAAGAAATGATAATAAAAGATCCGTTCTCGTTAGAGAGCGGATCTTTT
>CACZPC010000107.1 GCA_902782985.1 Oscillospiraceae bacterium | reverse complement strand
CCTTCCGTAGTGTATTCGTCGGGGAGATCGATAGCAAAATCAAACTGACCGTATCCCTCGGTCTCGAGACTTCCGCTTTCGAAAGGCTCTCCGTTGACAGTCATGTCATATGTGAAGACAACGCCGGGATCATAAGTTCCTCTGGTCCAGAAAGCTAAGGTGAGATCGTTATAATCAGCCTCGTTATATCTCTCGATAAATGCCAGATAATAATCGGGGCCGCACTCCAGTTCGGTAACAGGGCCGTTGCCGAGATAGAGCGAGGTGTTCAGTGAATCGTACTGCTCCTGAGTAATATGACCCCATTCAAGGAGATTATCCAGAGAATACCTGATCATGGCATCGTAATTTATCGGGAATTCCGTATAAGGATCCGGCAGGAATCCGTCTTCGGGAGATATCATGAAATTACCTTCGTCATCTACCGTGACAACGAGAGTAGCTTCGTAATCTACAAGGTCCGCATTATAATAACCTAATCCCGTAAAGAAGAATAATCCGTTGATATATCCGTCGGGAGCAGCGTCTGCGTACTGCCATTCTATGTAATTCTCATAGATATCCGCAGCGGTATAGACTCTGTTCATCTGCGTGTCGACAGACTCGATACCTTCGGGAGCTGTTCCGCTGAGCTGAATCGTTACCGATTCATTTGTCGATCCGACTACGGTTGCTTCGCATTCGACTCTGGAGAAGTAGTTCGAAAGCATATAACCGATCTGGCTTGAATCACCCTCGATCATATCATTCCACTCGAGGTAGGTGCTCCAATCGGGGCTGGTCGGATCTGTCATTGCTATCGCATACGGAGCACAGTCTTCATAACGAAGATTATTAAGATACAGATCTACTGCTTCCATAGCTTCATCTTCCGTCAGTCTTACAAACTCTACTGCATCTACGATGCCGATAAGGGTATTGCAGTAATCCTCAGTGGAAGATGATGTTATGAGCCAGTCTTCGTCTGTAAGCGAAAGTTCGAACTCTATGGTCTCTTCAGAGGTCGCCTCGATCGTATCTATCACATTGAAGAAATCATCATATTTATATCCCGCATTTGAGATCTCGCTGAGATCCGGCATCGTAAAGATCACGGTTGCAGTTGCCGTATCTCCGTCTGCTTCTACGGCATCGACCTCATATTCGGTTAACGGCAGGAGAGTCCTCATCATGGTTCCCTGCCTGTCGGGCAGCTCTGCCGTCAGGAAGTAGTCTTCTTCATCGACTACGAGTTTGGATGCGCTGTCAAAATCTCTCTCGCGAACGGAATCAAGATAGTCGGTGACAACTTCGGTCACGTCCTCCGTGATCTCTTCGATATCGACATCTTCGGATGTTTCCTTCTCATCCTTGTCTTCTGCTTTGCCGCACCCGCTTAATGAGAGCAGGAGGAGGCAGGCCGCAGTAATGGTACTTATTACCTTCTTCATTTTCATCTGATAAGGCTCCTTTATATATGATCGCCCTATTATATAGTATTTAGCCCGTCATGCCGATATGCGAAAAGATCATGCTCCGGATATTCAGTTGTATCTGATGGTGAGCGTGCTGTTACTGCCGTTTAATTCGATCTTGTCGGCCGATGATCGATCTTCGGTGATATTGCTTTCGATGCGGTTGCCCATGCCCTTGATCTCCGTGAAGAAGCGGAAGTCTTTCGAGACGATGAGCGTCGCGGTGCCGCCGATCATATTGATGTCTACGGGACCTGAAGTATTATCGATCGAGATCGTGATATTACCCTTTCCGTCTATCTCCAGCTTTTCGAAGCTCAGATCGGATACCGAGATATCCGAATCGGCGATATTGAGCTCTATCTTTTCCGCATTCTCCGGGATGCCGAGCTTTATATCTGATACATTACCGATATCGATATCTGCCCTGTTGCCGTCGGCGTCGACCTTAACATCCGACGGGATGACGATCGTATTATCCTTTGTTCCGAATACCGTTACGTTACTTGTACCGTTTATTTTGATGTCATAATCTCTCATTTTATGTTCCTCCTGTAACTTTGGCACTGTTTGTCCGTCTGTTGTGATTACACTATATCTTCCCGTGGTACGGCAGTCTTTAATTCAGTCTGATATAATCCTTAAATTTCTCTTAATTCGTGTGATGACGATACGAAACCGTGATGCCTTTCGATCGGATATGAATGTGAGCGATATCGGGGATTGACATTACAACTTCAGAAGATTAACCTTAATCTAAGATCACTACGGAGGAAACCACGTGAATAATATCATGTCTTCTACAACAGATATTATGTATACAGGCGTCATTACAGGACGTTATGGTAAGTGCGTGCGGATAATATAACTTCGGATAAATAGTGACATAGATCTTGTAATTCAAATACCGTTTATCCGAACTTCCGGACAGACGGTATTTTTGTTAGGAGGAAAGCATGGGAGAAGTACAACTTATAAGAGCTACTGCCAAGGATCTTTATGATCTTTACAGACTTCAGGTCGAAGCATTTACACCCTTATATGAGAAGTATCATGATGATGATATGTCTCCTGCCAAGGAGAGCATTGACAGAGTATCGTGGAAACTTAATACATGTCCCAACAGCTATTTCTACTTTATATTGAGCGGAGAGGATATAGTCGGAGCCATAAGGATAGTAAGAGACTACTCATCCGACGATGATTCGATCATGCATATAAGCCCGCTTTTCATAAGTCCGAAATATCAGGGAAGAGGGTACGGCAAGGCAGCAATAGAGGAAGCGTTTAAGCTGTGGGATAAGACGAGGACATGGCGCCTTGCGACCATAAAGGAAGAAGAGAAGAACTGCCGCCTTTATGAGAAATGCGGATTTGTAAGAAGAGGCAAGGAAGAAAGATTCAATGATTATATGACTCTTGTTTATTACGAAAAGAATATCGACATTGAGGAGAAGAAATATGCTTGAGTACAGACGTCTTGAGAAGAAGGATATCGATAAGTTTATCGATATAAGGATCGGGCAGCTCCGCGAAGAAGGAGCAAAGGAAGATATCGATCTTAAGCCTTATCTTCGTGATTATTACAGCAGGCATATGGAAGACGGTACTTTTGTATCCTGGCTTGCGGTAGACGATGATAAGATAGTAGGTACAAGCGGCATGTCCTTTGTAGAGAAGCCTCCTTATTTCTCTTGTCCTACCGGACGTATCGG
>CACZPC010000106.1 GCA_902782985.1 Oscillospiraceae bacterium | reverse complement strand
TATATCGATGACCTTGAAGAGATGAATTCCTTATGGTCTGAGATCGATGAACTGACACTTAGGCTGGAGCAGCTCAGGCGGAACCAGACTCATATCCGAAATGAGATGGCCAGACAAAAGATACCTGAAGACGATCCGCTCGAGAAGATATCATTTGGTTTCAGAGATATACAATGGTATGTCATGCTTCTGGCAGGAGCCTGTATCCTGGTGATCCTTATGTTGGGGGTCAATCCCTGGGCAGGTTTTGCGACTCTTGCGCTGATCGGAGGTATCCCTGCCTTGATAAGAGTGATCAGGAAACGGTCGAAAGACAGGCGAGTGGCACTGACGGGACAGGCAAAGAACGCCTCGTTGAATGAGGCAAAGGAGCTTGAGGAGAAGATATCTTCTCTTAAAGCGAAGGTTGGCGATATCAGGAATGATGCAAAAGCCTACGAGGATAAGTTCTTCGAAATAATAACCCGTGAATCCTGATACAGTTGTTATAATACATGATCGGTTATGAATGGAATAATGGAGGGGTAAGTAGTTGAGAGGCTATACATGTGATTCCTGTGGCAGCAACTTAAGCCACAGAAAGGATTCACCTTTTTACCTTTGCACTTTCTGCGGGAAGATCTATGCCGAGGACATGACGGAAGCAAGTCTCTCGACTGTAAGATATCTTCGGATTAACGGCAGGACAAGAGAGGCCAGAAGTCTTATTACACTGCTGATCGAGAAAGATCCCGATGATTATCGGTATATATGGGAGATGCTGAACTGCAGTCTGCCCGTATATCCGGTATCAAAGTACCTTGTTTCAAAATCCGACAGCCCGGCACAGCTTCGTAATCTGCTGGAAAATACATGGTACAGAAAGCTCAGAAAGGTTATTCCGCCTGAAAATTCATCTTATATTCGGGATGTTGAGGAATATGTCGATCTCAGTAACAGACTTAATGACCTTAACGGCTCCATTAATAAGAACAGGAGCAGTGAAAAGATCTATTCGGAAGTCAGGAAGGTTGATTATTCCGATCTGACGGATGCGGAAACCGAACAGAAGAAAAGCCTGGCGGCCGGAATTATTTACGGGTATTTTTTTCTTGCCATAATCGCGGCTGTGATACTTCATATTGTTGCCCCGGGTATTCAGTTGCCCGGAATATTCTTTGTCAGTATTATAGCCGGGCTTATAACGTATTATGTTGTAGAACATTTCACTGAGAAAAAACGGATAGCGGATAGTCATAATAAAGCATCCAGGCTGAAACATCAGATTCTAAATGAGATGACCGACCGCGAAAAGCTTCAGCAGGAAGCTGATGAACTGATCAGCGCAATAAAGGAAACCGAGAAGATATTTACCGAGGATATAGAGCAGGATCAGGTGATGTCTTAATAAGATTCGATCTCAGATCTCGATTATATTGATCTCAGGCTTTGCTCCGAGTCTCATGGGAAGCCTTACACAGCCTATTCCCTTGGAAATGAATAAGGTTATGCCGTTGATCTTGTATTCTCCCGCAATGACGTCGAGCTTAGGAAGAACGTCCTTTCTAAGGCTTGTAAATTCGATCTTAAAGGGAGTTCTTATCTGGCCTCCGTGGATGTGTCCGGAGATCATGTAATCCACCTTGGTGCAGTCAGTTATATTAAGGATCTGATCCGGATTATGGGCAATAACGATATTCTTTGTGCACGTATCGGGGATCGTAGGAGGTTCATACCATATTCTGTGCTTCCTTCCCGAATCATTGACGCCGCTTAATGCGATATCAGAGCCGTCCTTTAAGGACTTAAGTATCGTGTACCCATTGGAGATGTTATGAAAGGAGCATTCGCTTATAGCCTTAGCGGGGATCTTCACGTCGTGGTTGCCCGTAACGCCTTCGAAAGGAATATCGAGCTCCTTACATACATTCGCTATATAAGTAAGATATTCTGCTCCGCCTTTGTACTTCTTCGGATTATTTATGATGTCTCCGCCGAATACTACTGCGCTTAAGCCCTTGCCTTTTGCTTCTTCTCTGATTATCGCTTCAACTCTCTCCTTTGGGATAAAGCAGAATTCCGCATGAAGGTCGCTGAAGAATAAGAGCCTTACGTCGGGGCTTCCTTCCTTAGCGGAAGAAGAGAGCATTTCGCGCGTGATATTAAGTTTATGCGGCTCTATAAGGGACATGACAAGAAGAACAAGTCCCGTAAGTATCACGGGAGATATAAGAGCTATAACGGCAATATCCATAAAAGATCCTTTCGGAGTCATATTATAATAAAAGTATTATATTTATTATATAGCTTTTAGCGTCTGCTGTGTTATAATCAACCCATATTATCCATATTGCTCTGATCAAGGAGGTCATTATGCCAAAGACAGAAATCAAGTTTGAGATAGTCAAGACTATCGGTGTTCTTGCCACTAATAAGTCCGGCTGGAACAGAGAGGCCAATATCGTTAAGTGGAATGACGGCAAGCCTAAGCTCGATATCCGTGATTGGGGTCCTGATCATGAGAAGGTCGGCAAGGGAATCTCTTTGAGCAGTGAAGAGGTTGCAGTTCTTAAGGAGCTCCTCGAGGATTACGACCCTTTTGAGACTGAGGCATAAGATAAATTGAGAAGCGAAGAGCGTGCGGGTGTTATCGCAGCCATACTTCTCTTTACGTGGGGGACT
>CACZPC010000105.1 GCA_902782985.1 Oscillospiraceae bacterium | reverse complement strand
GGATTACCTGATGCATCATATGCCTGATAAACATGATTAAGTCCCTGATACATAGCCAGATTATCAGGATATATCTCCTGATATGTATCTGCAGGCAAAACATCGGAGAACATCTCACTGTATCCGCTCTGTACTCTTGTATGAGCTTGACCGGATGTTACTATCTTCCCTCCAAACAGGAATATAACACTGATCAGGATGACAGCCAAAGCTTCTATCGAAAGCTTTTTTATTTCCTTAGATCCCATCTGTTTCCTCCTGTGTCTTATTGACGGGCGCATGCCTTTCGGAAGCATAAGAAGTCAGGTATTCCAATGTCCCCGATATCAGATTTACAACTATTACCGGTACCATTACGGCAACCATTCCCGATGATATCTCAAGCAAGGAAGCTGTCAGAAGGCCGCATGATACACCGGCGATCACGCCTCCTACCTCTGTCTGAGGTACTGTTGTCCTGTCCGTTAGAATAAATACGGCGATAAATATAACAGATGATAAGAGCATGAAAGAAGCAAATGCCCGAAGACCGTCATTATGATGCATGATAAGACGTGCCAGCACGATAGTAACGATATAACCTCCCGGAGCATAAAGCTTGACCGTTCCTGACCTTATAAGATAGATCAGACCGATCAATATCATGATCACGGAACCCATACCTATAAACCCGGGATATCCGCCGGCAAGGAGTTCGGCAAGATGGTACTCACCGGGATCGGGCATGTCACTCAAAGGAAGCTTATTGAAAGAAATAAGCGAACGTAATGCCGTCCAATCATTTTTGTGAACTGTAAACCCGCGAAGATAAGACGGCCAGATAGTCTCTACAAACAGTCTTGCCGCTGCCGCACCGTTAACGATATTACAACCGTTACCTCCGAATATGATATAGATAACAGGCACCATAAACACGATCCCCGCTATTACAACAAGAAGCGAAGTATCAGGCGGAAGCATCAGCGCGAACATAAATCCCGGGATCAGCGGAGAATAATCAAAGTTCTTATTTCTCTTTCCCGTCATCCTGTCCAGAAGATCCTTGAGGATTGCAGATAAGAAAGAGGATACAAGTATCAGTATCAGAGCCCTCAGGCCGTATTTAAACACGGCAAACGAAGCACAAGGCAAAAGAGCGATCATCAGACTGAAATCGATAAAAGATGATCCGACACGAGTATGTATAAACGGAGCATATCTACCGGAATTCATACATTCTTACCTCCTTCAAAAGGAAGTACGATATCATCACTCTCGATCACCTGCTCGCCATAGTCCTCTTCTTCATATGTCTCAAGAAGTGACACTGCGCCGATATCCATTCTTCCGCCGCCGGAATAAGCATAGAATGCCTTTCCCCTGGTCTGCTGTCCGCGAAGCTCAGTGGCACAGGCTGCGACAGCTCCCGTAAGATCCAATCCCGAAGGACATACATAAGAGCAGATTCCGCATGCAATGCACTTTCGAACTCCCTCCTCGTCGGCATTTCTCTTAAGTCCGCGTCTGAGAAGCTGGTAAAGAAACCCGGGATCTATCTCCTCGGGACATGACTCAACACATCGAAGACATCTTATGCACTGAGATACGGGGATCTCCTTGCGCGGAATGACAGATACGGCCGGAGTAGTCTTGATTATAGGCGTATTCTCCGGATCAGTGATCTCAAGGCCCGTAAGGGTATTTCCCCATATTATCCTGTTATTGGATCGCGAAATGCCGTTTACTGTGCTGAGCAGCTCAGATACAGTCGTTCCTATGGGTGCAATTACATTATGGCTCTCCATCGTCTCACCGGTGACCGTGATAAGCCTTGAGGTCAACGGAATATTATCCGAGATGGCTTCCCAGCATGCATAGACCGTGGAACAATTAAACAGGACGGCTCCACATCTTTCCTCGAGCGTCTCGCCCTCCTTAAGATCGACACCGTAAAGCGCCTTGGCGATCATGCCATAATAACCTTGAGGATATCTCTCGCGGAAGAACTTGATATTAAATGCATAACCTGAATAATCACCGGCTGATAATTCCATGGCATTTTGAAGAGCGGCAACATCATCCTTTCGCTTCTCGGAAACAAGGAAATCTATCCTCGAGACACCGACCGCTCCCGCTAATGCAACGGCACCCATTACTATATATTCGGGTGTTTCACATATACGCATATGGTCACAATTGGCGAAAGGCTCGTTTTGCAGGCAATTAACGAGTATCCTGTCGACACCCGATTTACGCGCCCTGTTGATCTTGGCAATGGTCGGAATACCTTCTCCCCCCATACCGACGATGCCCGCATCCTTAACTATACCTCTTACCTTGGAAGCACTGATATTTACATCCTGTCTGGGATATACGGATTGGTGAAATGTTCTCTTCCTGTCACTTTCGATCACGATGGAAGGGCACTTGATACCATTAGGAAGCGTAATATCCCTGATCTCAGTTACCGTTCCCGAGATACCGCTGTGAACAGGCACGGCAAAAGAACCCGGTCGGGGCGCACCGACACATTGTCCGATAGTTACTTTATCACCGACCTTCACCGTAGGAACGGCCGGCACACCGAAATTCATCTGCATGGGAAGAACTATCCTCTTGGGATATACCTTCTCAAGCATAATGTCCCTGATAAAAGACGAACGCTTTGAAAAATCCAAAGCGTTGTCTGTTGAAGATCCTTTATAAAATGAATATATCTTCTCGGCCCAGGGCATCAGTCGGCGTATCCCTCAAGCCTCTTGGCGTAGCT
>CACZPC010000104.1 GCA_902782985.1 Oscillospiraceae bacterium | reverse complement strand
TTCAAGCTTTTTCAAGGTGTGAAGGATAGCGTGATGCTCAAAAGCAGTAGAGATGATATGCTTCTTGCCTTTCTTCTCTCCGAGCTTGGCAACGGAGATAAGAGCCTGATTATCAGCTTCGCTTCCGCCTGATGTGAAGATGATCTCTCTGGGATTAGCTCCGATAGCTGCTGCTACATCCTCTCTTGCCTTCTCAAGTACTTCCTTAGCCTTCTGTCCGAATGTATAAAGGCTTGAAGGATTACCATATGTATCTCCTATAAGGGATACTAATGTATTAACGGCCGCTTCACTCATCTTGGTTGTGGCGGCATTATCTGCGTATATCATGTTTATCATTTCCTTTCTCAATTCTTTTGATGGAATGATATATCCTTTCACCTACTATGTCAATAGGTAAGTAGGTTTTGAATCCATCTTTTTGTTAAGGTGCTGAAGGCGGATGGTCCGCAAGACAAAAAATATAGATACTATGCACGTTAGAGTGCAAATTACTCGTATATTGATTTACCCTATTACCTTTAGGTATAATAGGTAAAACATTTGAATAAGGAGTACTTCTTATGATCTCTACCAAAGGAAGATATGCAATACGAGTTATGATCGATCTTGCCGAGAACGATAACGGCAACTATATCCCCCTGAAGGAGATCGCAGAGAGACAGGAGATCTCCAAGAAGTATCTTGAGATAATAGTAAAAGAGATGGTACAGGGCGGTCTTGTAGTAGGAGCCAGCGGCAAGGGCGGCGGATATAAGCTCGTTAAGAAGCCTGAGAAATACAAGATCGGTGAGATATTAGAGCTTATGGAAGGTCCCCTGAATTCAGTCGTATGCCTTGCCGATAAGAGTTTTAAGTGCCCCAGGAAGAAATCCTGTCAGACCCTTCCCATGTGGGTCGAATTCGATAAGATGGTACACGACTTCTTCTATCACAAGACATTAAAGGATCTTCTTGAGGAGTGATCACAGCCGACTCCTGATATATCGGCTGAACCTGTTCCCTGATCTTAAGGTATTTCTCCCTGCCGTTACTTTTCAAATCTTAAAGATTCTTTCTTCACTTCACCTAAGTAATCCATGTCATTAAAGAGCTCGATCCTGGGGATGACCATATCGCCGTTTTGAGGTTCAAGCGCGATTATCGTTACCGAGCATACTCCGTAAGGCATTGCGGATAACACATAAGGAAACGGCAGATTCAGTATATGTGACAGTATTACCGCACCTGATCCTCCGTGTGCAAAGATCGAGACAGTGTCGACACCTTGCTCCTTTGATCTATAGATATCACCTTCTCTTATAAGGCCGTATCCTTCCAGAAACTTATCGATCTCATCGGATAATCTGTCATAGTAATCCATACAGATATTGTCCCTGAAAAAATGATGATCTTTCCAATTATCGAGCTGTCCCGCCGCGATGAGCTCATATGCAAGTGTCCAGGGATGGCCGTCGTATTCAAGCGGTGCCTTTACTTTGGATCCCCAGTTTATCTCATGCATAAAGTCGAGCTTATTGACTGCAAGGCCATGATCTTCGGCCGTATAGGATGCAGTCTGAACAGCTCTTCCCATGGGAGACGCATAGACCGCCTTGATATCTTCGTTATGAAGTCTTATTGCCGTCTTCTTCGCCTGATCTATGCCTCTTGAAGTCAGACAGTCATTATCGTAATCGGGTTCACCGTGTCGTACAAATATTATCCTCATAGGTATATGGTAGCATTTCCGAAAGCATTGGCAAGGTTCATTTTATGCCGGATAAGACCGGTGACACGCCTCAATAAATACAAAAACTCTCCTTCTGTCCGAAGGAGAGCCGGTTGTTATATCTCTTCTTTATGCCAGTCGATAAGATCCTGAAGCGTAGTATATTCAAGAACTCCGTTTATCGCATTGTCTAATTTGAGCCACAAAGGATAGCAGAAACATTCTTTTTTCCTGTCACATGCCGTAGTGCCTGCTATGCAGCTCGATGTAGACAGATCGGTCTCTATACATCTCAGTATCTCTCCGACAGTATATTCCCGGGGATCTTTAGCAAGACGGTATCCGCCGTTGGCTCCCCTGGCACTTACTACTTTAGACGATCTTTGAAGATTGGAGACGATATGCTCGAGATACTTCTCGGATATATCCTCTCTTTGAGCTACATCTTTAAGCCTTACATACTTATCATTCTGGTACATAGAGAGATCCACCATGAACTTCAGTGCATTCTTTCCCTTTGTCGTTACGATCATTTATAGAATCTCTCCTTTCTTTTTTATCGTCTCATCCTCTAAGGGATTCGTGGTTATCGATCCTCTTGTAATAGAATGTGATCTTGTCGAGTGCTTCCTTTACTTCACACTCTACATCAAATACGGAAATGGCCTTCTTCTCGAACTGCTTCTGAGCCTGAAAGCCTATCTTCTTACAGACTACGGCTCTGCAGTCGGATATAAGATCCACCTTGGAAGATACATCCGAAGGACCGCCGCATCCTCCTCCGTTACCTCCGCATGACTTGGTATCACAGGAAGATGAAGAGCAAGAGCTTGTTGTTGTTGCCTGCTTTTTCTCTTCGGGTATAAACTCTCTTTCTTCCTTAAGGATTACATCATTATCGACTTCATAGATAAGGAACTTAGTAACTTCGCCGAACTTAAGATCCACCCTGTTACCGTCAGAAGATCCGATCGCTATCTTATATGCCAATTTTTTATCCTCCGTCACTTATACTTACCGCCTGCGATCTTGATGGGGAAGGACCACAGGCGGTAAAGATTCTAAGTGTTATCAGTTGAATCTCTGTACAGCTACTGTATAGATATCTTCTATAAGTCTTATGCCGCCGGTATATCCTACATAGAAGTCGTCGAATACCACCTTGTCCTGATGAGGCCATGAGACGTTAAGGAAATTACCCTTAAGATCCTCAGTTACCTCCTTCTCGTAATATCCGCCGAGAACAAGAGGATAGCCATGATAATCATGAGTCTTGATCTCCTCGTGGATCTTATAACCGTCTGTCTC
>CACZPC010000103.1 GCA_902782985.1 Oscillospiraceae bacterium | reverse complement strand
TAACCCCAAGGCAGAGATATGTGCATTCAAGGACGGTATCTGGGTAAGAGTCGCTTGCGAGCTTATCGAGGACGACAGAAGGGAAGCAAGAGAGTCCATGCTCAATGCATATCCCCAGCTTCGTGCCATGTACAGTGAGGATGACGGCAATACTGAAGTATTCTATCTGAAAAATGCTACGGCTACATTCAGTTCCTTTACTGCAGCACCTGAAGTAGAGTCATTCTGATCGCGTAACAATGTTACAAAACAAATAAAGAGACTGAGTTCACCACGATGAGCTCAGTCTCTTTTTGCTTTTCGATAATAACGGATCATTAGTATAAGTCTGATCAATCCTCTTCGAAATAGTCCGAATCATATTCATATATACCGTCTCCGTCGGGATCGAATCTGTCGATCATGGCATTGCCTGAACCTTCGGGGAACGGATTGACCGTAAAGTCTTCCTCTACAGTGATATCGTCGGAATTGGTGACGCTGATACTGCAGTCGATGAATCTGTTATTGCCGGGATCGGTAACTGTAGGAAACAGCGATAATGTTTCAGCTTCGGAGCATTCGGGTAAGATCCCTTCGCAGCTGCAGTCTATAAATCTTACGTCTTCTATGTGAGCTGCCATTATCTTGGATCCGTTACCGGATATCTGTGCTCCTTCTATATAAAGTCCGCAGACTGCAGAGCCGAATATATCTCCGAAGAATCCGTTGTCGCTGATGTCATTGTCTATCGTAAGGTTAGATATCGTATGACCGTTGCCGATGAATATTCCTTCAAAGGCATGAGCATGATCGCTTCCGGTAAATATGCCGATAGGTGCCCAGTTATAGCCGCTCAGATCGATATCATTCATAAGATCTGCCTTGATGAACATCTTATTATCCATATCGACTCTTGATATGGGATATGTATTTACGAAATAAGTAAGTGATGCCAGATCTGCGGGCGTTTCTATATAGAATATGTCTTCATATGAAGATTCAATGTAATCCATGTCCACAAGAGATATGATGTCAGCTGCTTCTTCGGATGATCCCCATTCGGTCTCCTCGGGGGCGATATCAAAATAATTATCAACGGTAAGTTCGACGGTAGTTTCGGAAGTCTCGCTTTCTTCTGGCGTTTCCTGCGATACTTCGCTTGAAGCAACAGGTGCAGTAACTGATGCAGTAACTGTCTCGTCCGTTTTCTGACATGAGGCCGTAAGCAGCACGGCTGCTGTAAGTAAGGTGAACACTTTTATCTTTTTCATGATCTTTTCCCCTTGTTGATATCATTCGTGAATATTATATGTGATTAACGGCGAAAAGCTATGGTATTCTTAATTCGTAAAAATGATATACGGCAGGCGGCGTGCCTGATTTTGAACGGGTGAGAGACTTTACGGATGAATAAGACATACGACAGGATAGATGAGCTTCCTTACGGGAGAGCATCTGATAAGGTAATAAGCGGATGTATGGTCCTTGAAGGAGGCGGCTGGAAGGGACTGTATACACTGGGAGTCCTTGACCGCCTTATGGAGAATGATATTAATCTGTCATCGGTAGTCGGAGTATCGGCAGGCGCATTGTCAGGTATAGGCTATGTATCGGGGCAGATAGGCTGGGGAGCAAGGATAGATCTAACATATCGACACGATATAAACTACTGCGGGATCGGAGCAATGAGACGTGATCACGGTATTACCGGCTTTTCGTATCTCTTTAATGATATCCTTAAAGATCATCCTCTGGACGAGAAAAGGCTCATGGACACCCGCAGGAGATTTGCCGTATCGGCAACTAATGTTATTACGGGTGAGACAGAATATTTCGAGAAGGGACATTGTGATCTGTTCAGAGCCGTACAGGCATCCGCTACGGTGCCCTATGTATCCGCTCCGGTGTTGATCGACGGAAAGCCGTATCTGGACGGAGGCTGCTCGGAGAATATTCCGCTGGGATGGGCAAGAAGTTCGGGAGAGAAGAAGATAGTTGTCGTGAAGACCAGAGAGAACGGCTTCAGACGTGAGGTGGGATTATCCAAGCTGACCAAGGCCATGTACCGTAAGTATCCGAGATTTCTTAAGAGCTTTGAGAAGTCCGCATCGGATTTTAACAGAGTATCCGATGAGCTGGATAAGAGAAGCGGAGACGGCAGTATATTTGTGATCGAACCGAGCAGAGAAGTCACCGTGACCAGATTTGAAGGTGATCTTGATAAGCTTGGAGATCTGTACCGTCTCGGCTATGACGATGCGCAGGATAAACTGGCGGCACTTAAAGCTTATCTGGAGGTGTAGAACTGACGAACTCCGGGATGGCAGATGGTGTTATATTCTGACGGATGATATAATCAGGGTAACGGATAAGGAGGTAGAAGTTATGAAGAAACCTTCGAATAATCAGGCTAAGACGGCCGCCAAGATAGTAGCGGGCCTCGCGGCTACTGCAGCGCTTTGTCTTAATGTCAACGGATGTGTATACGGTCCCTCACAGGAAGAGGAGACAACAAGGCACCATGATCCCGTAAGCAACGAGACAACGGTATTTGATCCTCAAGAGAATGAGGTTCCTGCTGTTTACGGCCCCCCGTCGGATGAGACTTTTGATCCCGACGATAATCAGAATGCGGATGTATATGGTCCGCCTGAGGATTTCGACCCTTCATCTAATGAGGCGGCGACTGTCTACGGACCGCCGTCAGATATGGTCGACGATACGGATGAGACAGAAGATACTGAACCTGACTCTATAGTCGAGACTGAGACCTCACAGGCTCACGAGGCGGATTCATAATCGATGGATCAGATAAAAGAACTTAAGCTTCGCCATCTGGAGCAGCTGGCGGAGTATACTGATAAACTGTATAAAAAGCCGGATCTTCGAAATCTATTCTTTGAACTGACATCGGCCTGCAATGAGCATTGCTTTCACTGCGGAAGTAATTGTGATGTCCCGCAGCCTGATGAGCTTACGACCGAGGAATTCAAGACGATCCTTGATCAGGTGAAGGAAGATTTTGATATAAGAGGCGTATATCTTTGCATAACCGGAGGAGAGCCTCTTCTTCGCAGAGATTTCTTCGAGATAATGAATTATGCCAAGTCCCTGGGATATCGCTGGGGCATGACCAGTAATGCGACTCTTATCACTAAGGAAGTGGCTCATAAGCTGGCTGAAGCGGGAATGAGGACCATCTCTGTATCGATCGACGGCCTTCCTGAGACTCATGACAGGCTCCGCGGTTATAAGAGAGGATATGAGCTGGCTATGCGCGGAGTTCAGAATCTCATCGATGAGGGAGCTTTCCAGTCAGTACAGATAACTACGGTATTTAACCATGAGAATATAAAAGAGCTTCCGGAGCTTTTCGAGGTGATGAAGGGGATCGATATAGATTCATGGAGAGTCATTAACCTTGAGCCTATCGGAAGAGCACTGACCAGGCCTGAGCTTATGTGTACGCCGGAAGATCTAAAGACACTCTTTGACTTTATAAAGCAGGCCAGGAAGGACGGCTATCCCGTGGAATACGGATGCGAGCACTACCTGGGACTTGACTACGAGGTTGAGGTCAGAGAGTGGTACTGGCTTTGTAATGCCGGCGTATATACCGCCAGCATAATGAGCAACGGCGATATCGGAGGATGTCTTGATATCGAGCGCGATCCGAGAACTATCCAGGGTAATATCCGTAATGACAGATTCAGTGACGTATGGAATAACAGATTCGAGATCTTCAGGAGAGATAAGTCAGGAGACTGCAGCAAGTGCGGCGAGTGCGAGCATAAGAGATTCTGTCGCGGAGGGGCATATCACTCATGGGATTATAAGAATGACGAGCCTCTCGTGTGCATGAAAGGCATACTGTTCGAGTAGTAAGCTTAAGAAAAAGGATATGACATAGATGAAGAAAAAGCTCTTGATAGCTATTATAATT
>CACZPC010000102.1 GCA_902782985.1 Oscillospiraceae bacterium | reverse complement strand
TTAATACATAACTTTCTTTATTTCCTTGGCATTGATCGCAGTAAGGACGACTGCTGTTACGGGTACGAATATCACATAGACCGCCATAAAGCCCATTGCTGCCGCGGGAATATCGGTAGGCCAATATACCGGGATGATACCGCAGTACAGGTTACTCAGGGAATGAAGCAGGATAGAGGGCCAAAGCTTCTTTGTCCTGATGGCGACATATGCCCATATAAGTCCCAGTACGAATGTATAAGGCACCTGGGCCGGTCCCTGTGAGAACAGATGAGGGATCGCAAATATAAGGGCCGATACGACTATAGCGGGTACTGCTCCCATGGTAAGGAGCTTATCTAAGAAGAGCTTTCTGAAGACTACCTCTTCCATAACAGGGGCAAAGACAAGAAGGAGTACCA
The DNA here is from genome assembly GCA_902782985.1 of Oscillospiraceae bacterium. Taxonomy (GTDB): domain Bacteria; phylum Bacillota; class Clostridia; order Saccharofermentanales; family Saccharofermentanaceae; genus Saccharofermentans. Next base: position 4,456 of record CACZPC010000102.1, on the reverse strand, counting down.
TGTAGAAGAGCGGATCCGATGTTATCTGCTCAGTCGTTATGGCATTAGTCCTGATCCCCATTACCTTGATGACTGTATTAAGTGGGATAAGGGCAAGAGCGGAAAGACCGCACTGGATCACCAGGATCTTTATGAACCTTGAAGGGGTAAGAGACATAGAAGGTACGTTATTCTCACCGTTCTTCATGCCCCTGATGATAAGGTAAGCAAGGAGCAGAGGTATGGTGTAAGTGATCACCATGCTGCCTATGACCATGATAGCGATCTCGGGGATCTTACCTTCAAGTAAAGGAATAAACCAACAGTCCGATAACGTCTTGCTGATATACCATACTGCCATTGCGGCAAAAACTCTTAACGCGGTTAGGATCTTATATTTCTTCTCCATAATCGGGATGCTCCTTGTGGTATTTATTCAGAGCATCGTTTATTTCGTCAGACTTGTGCTTATCGGCAATATATCTGATCACCTGCAAGATCGTAAATACGATCATGAAGATGATCGGAAACCTTATTAAGTCAGCAGCAGACATCTGATCGTTAAAGGCACAGATGCCGGCCATTGCGGTAATAAGATAGAGGGGCATTAGCAATAAGTTAGTAAGTACATACGGCTTATCGGAAGCCCACTTTGACCCTGCCAGATATATCCTTGCGGTATTGATAACTATAAATACCGAGAAGACCAGAAAAGGTCTTAAGATCATGTCCGGATAGATGACTTCTCCCGATATGGCGATACAGACTGCGATCAAAACGATGGTCAGCGCAAAGAAGCATGTGCTTATGAGAAATGATCTCTTGAGAGCTTTAATAAGTCTTACCTTATCCATATTAAGCATCTCCTTTCATTCCTATTGCCGACTTGAAGTCTCCGACGTAGCCTCTTGAGACGATCACCGTCTCACCGTTATTAAGGTGAAGCCTTAACCTGCGACCCGAATCCGGGGAGATCCTCTTTACGGCGTTGATGTTGACGATGGAAGACTTGGAGATGCGAACAAAGTGTTTACCTCGAAGTTCGTCCTCCAGCTCGTAAAGAGTCAACCTGACCTTATATACCTCAGATGCCGTATAAGCAAAGACATACCTGTCTACCGCTTCGAGATAGAGTATCTTCGATACGGCAAGAGGTGCCAGATCACCGTTGTCCTTGTACCCCAATATCTTGTCACGGGAATCCTTGACCGCAGCGATCAGGCTCTCGACCTCTTCGTCTAAGATCTTGTAGCGGATCTCGACTTCGGTCTCTTTAAGATCAGTATTCTCTTTAAGAAATAATCTCACGTCACAGCCTCCGTGCAGGTCAAATATCTCTCATTATACAACTTGCCTCAAGGGAATCTGAATAAGAGGTACATGGGAGGGGATAAGATGCCGATATAACCTGTTTTCTACCGTTGGTATAAAAAATAACCATACTTTTGTGATAGCAGTGTATTCAATATGAGTCGCAGATAGTCTACAATCAGACCATAACACGAGTGGAGGACAGCGACATGAAGTCAGTACTAGCCGACAACATAAGAACACTTCGTAAGGAGAAGGGACTAACCCAGGAGAAGCTGGCGGAAGTCTTAGGCGTTACTGTAGGAGCCGTACATAAGTGGGAAGCGGGCCTTTCGACGCCCGAGCTTCATCTTCTTATGGAGATGGCGGACTTCTTCGATCTTACACTCGACGTACTCGTAGGATTCGAGCTCAAGGATAACAAGATCTCTTCCGTATCGGAACGCTTAAGGAAGATGAGAGATTCTCAGGACGAGGATGCTCTTGTAGAAGCCGAGAAGGCCCTTAAGAAATATCCTCACAGCTTCGAGATCGTACTTGGAAGTGCAAGGGTATACAGCGCCTTCGGAATGGTCGGCAAGGTGGATAAAAAGCTCCTCAGAAGATCTCTTGAGCTCTACGACGAAGCAATAAAGCTCTTGCCCCTTAATACGGATACGACGATAGATGAGGCTACTCTTTACGGTGAGATCTCACAGATCCATATCGCGATGGGTCAGAACAAGAAGGGAATAGAACTATACAGGAAATACAACTCAGGCGGCAGATATAACGAGAAATTGTGTTATAGCCTTGCTATGGAGAAGGATACGGAAGATGCCGACATGTACCTTTCCTATTCCATCCTCTCTCAGGGAGATAAGAGATTCCATACGGTATGTGCCGCAGCACTTCTCTTTTCGAAGAAAGGCCGTTTCGAAGATGCGATAGATATCCTTAACTGGGGTATTGAGACAGACGAGATCTTCAGGTCCGGCGATAAGATCAATTTCTTCGACAGACTTCACTGCTACTATATGGCGGCAATAGCTTTCGCAAAGCTTAAGCTCAAGGATAAGAAAGCAGCACAGGAGGCTCTTATCAGTGCAAGAGATCTCGCAGTAAGATTCGACGAGGACCCCGATCTTGACGGTAAGAACTTAAGGTTCGTGGAACTTGATCAGAGCTGCATGGTCGTTGACAGTTCAGGAGAGACTGCACTTGAAAGTGTAGGTAAGGTAATAGCTCTCCTTGGAGATAAAGAACTAATAACACTCTGGCAAACCATTAACAGATAAAGGAGAATCCCCATGACAAAGAAAACTCTCAAGGCGGAACTGGTATCCCGGTTCTACCGTGGTAATCACTGCGCCCTTTTTACGGGTTTGGCAGCTTCAATTCTGGCAAGCAGCATCGGCCTTATCGCATCCTGGTTCATCAAGGCATTTGTCGATGTGATAACAAAAGAAGAGAATGCTTTAAGCAACAGGGAACTCATAACCGCTCTTATCCTCTTCCTTATATATTTCCTGGTGACCTTTATCCTTAAGGCAACATCAGAGCCTGAATTTATAAGGCGCGGCATGAAGCAGTATAAGGATTACGCTTTCGATATGCTGACATCCAAGGGCATCGCTTCATTTAAGAACGAGGATACATCTTCTTATCTTTCCGCTCTTACCAACGACTGTACTACCATCGAGAATAACTACCTTGCACAGATCTTCAATATCGTCTCCAAGATCGTGACCTTCACGGGAACACTGGTCCTCATGCTTATCTATTCGCCCGCACTTACCGGAATAGTAATCGCAGTCATGCTGATCCCCGTTGTGGTATCCGCTCTTACGGGCAATAAGATGCAGTACGCTCAAAGAGAAGTATCAGACAGGAACAGCGAACTTACATCAAGTCTTACGGACTGCCTCGGAGGCTTTCCCGTGATCAAGAGCTTCAAGGCTGAAGAGGAAGTAAGAAGGATCTTCTCCGAGAAGAATAATGAGCTCGAGCATTCCAAGTACCGTTACCGTAAGCTCGGCATCGTTATCGGTTCCATCGGAGCCTTCGCGGGCCTTACCGCACAGCTCGGCGTATTCCTTGCAGGCGTATTTCTTGTTAACAGAGGATACTCTATCTCCGCGGGTACCGTCATCATGTTCGTTAATCTCATGAACTTCCTTATCCAGCCCGTATCAGAGCTTCCCGCGCTTATCGCAGGCAAGAAGGCTGCAGACGGACTTATAGATAAGCTCTCCAATATGCTTGAGGCAGGCGCAGAGCAGAAGGGCGAAGATATCAGTGATATCTCGAAAGGCATATCTCTCAAGAACGTATCCTATTCTTACGACGGCGACAAGGAAGTACTTCATGACATCAATACGGATTTCCTTCCCGGAAGATCCTACGCGATCGTAGGAGGAAGCGGCAGCGGTAAGTCTACTCTCCTTAACCTTCTTATGGCAGCAGGACAGAACTACAAGGGCAATATCGTAGTAGGCGATAAGGAGATAAGAGATATCTCCACGGAATCCCTTTACGACCTCATGACCGTCATCCACCAGAATGTCTTTATCTTCAATTCTTCCATAAGAGATAACGTAACGATGTTCCGCGACTTCAAGGACGATCAGGTATCGGACGCACTCTCAAGAGCACACCTTAAGACCCTTATCGACGAGAGAGGAGAAGACTACCTTTGCGGTGAGAACGGAAAGGATCTGTCAGGCGGTGAGAAGCAGCGCATCTCCATCGCAAGAAGCCTCCTTAAGAGATCACGTATCCTCATTGCAGACGAAGCTACATCGGCTCTTGACAACAAGACCTCTCACGATGTCATAGATGAGATCTTGGACCTTAAGGACATGACCAGGATCGTCGTTACTCACAGCCTGGACGAAGACCTCTTGAGCAGATACGATGAGATCCTCGTTCTTAAGGACGGACGCATAGAAGAGAAGGGAGACTTCAGGACCCTTATGGATAATAACGGATACTTCAAGGCCCTCTTTACTGTCGCGTGACAGTTCCTCTTGAGCCGTCTACTGTGACTACATCTCCCGTCTTAAGAACAGTAGTGGCATTACCGCATCCTACGACAGCGGGGATACCGAATTCACGGGCTACAATAGCCGCATGAGATAGGGGAGCTCCGATATCCGTGACGACAGCAGATACCTTGGGAAAGACA
>CACZPC010000101.1 GCA_902782985.1 Oscillospiraceae bacterium | reverse complement strand
TCTTCCTTTGATAAGAGGAAGAGGGGTTATATATTTCCCGTTAAGGTGATCTGCCTCATATGCCTGGCGGCTTCGATCTTTTATTTTGCATCGGGGGCCGTGATGACAAGTGCGATAGTTTTCCTGTCTGTGACAGGTATATATATGGCCCTTAAGACAAGAAGATATGAAGAGAATGATAAGATCCTGACGGACAAGTATGACGAGGCAAGGATAGCTTCGTCTAATGCCAGAAGATTAGGCGAAGAGATCATGAAGAATGCCGACAATGAGATCTATACCGCCAGGCTCAAGGAGCGTAACCGCATCGCCCGCGAGATCCACGACAATGTCGGTCACATGATCACCAGGGTCATAGTCCAGATGCAGGCTATAAAGATAATAAACAAGGATGAGAATGTCGGTAAGCAGCTGGAGTCCGTAAGCGAGACACTGGACCTTGCCATGACGGGGATCAGAAAGAGTGTTCACGAGCTGCATGACGATTCCATTGACCTGTCCATAGGTATCAACGAGATAACGACAGTCGTAAAAGAGAAGTTCGACGTGACGGTTAAGACATCCATAGATTCTCCTGCGGACAATAATATAAAGAATGCCGTTTTGGGTATAATAAAGGAAGCGGTGACCAATATCTCCAAATATTCATCGGGAGATAAGGTACTTGTTGAAGTGACTGAGAACAACACCTTCTGGCGTGTCAGAGTGTGGGACAACGGATCTAATCCGGTAAGGGAGTTCGACCTCTCGGACGATTCGTTGTCTGACGGTTGCGGCATAGGTCTGAAGAATATCGGCGCCAGAGCCGCGGGACTTAAGGGGAGAGCATCGGTAATAAGCGGTGAAGACGGATTTACGGTGCTGGCCACACTGCCGAAGGGAAAGGACGATAAATGAAAGTACTGATAGTAGATGACGATCCCCTGGTATCGGGAGCTCTTAAGGTAATACTCGAATCAGAATCCGATATGGAAGTCACGGGAGTTGCTTCAAGCGGCGCAGAGGCCGTTTTGACAGCCAGGGAGAAGGCTCCCGATGTTGTCGTTATGGATATAAGGATGGACGGAATGAACGGCATCGAAGCCGCAGAGAAGATCCTATCCGATAATAAGGATATCAAGATCTTATTCCTTACGACTTTTCTGGATGATGAGTATATCAATAAGGCATTAAATCTCGGTGCATCAGGTTATATCCTTAAGCAGGAGTGTGCTACTCTTGCGTCTTCCGTAAGGGCGGTGCACGGCGGTCAGATCGTCTTCGGCGGCAAGATAGTCGAAAAGCTCCCCGATCTTATGAACAGAAAAGAAAAGTTCGATTATGATCAGTACGATATAACAGACAAAGAAAAAGAACTCATCGAGATGGTGGCAGAAGGCCTTTCCAACAAGGAGATCTCTGAGAAGATGTTCCTTGGTGAAGGTACCGTCAGGAATATGATGAGTTCGGTCCTTTCGAAGCTGGATCTTCGCGACAGGACTCAGCTGGCATGTTTTTATTATCAGAAGATAAGACCGTGATCGGTCGGAGGAGACTATGACAGGAGACAACAGGAAGAAAGGTAAGATGATTGCAATCGTGTTCATCGTCCTTCTTGTTTTTATCAAAACGCTTTTAAGACCATTCGGGATACTGGATGAACTGTGGAATTACAATCTGTGCAGAGGTGTTTCCATGGGATATGTCCCATATAGGGATTTCGGGATGGTAATGATGCCTCTGTATACAATGCTGTTTGCACTTCCTCTTATCATCTGCAGAAAGCTTGTGGTCTACAGGATAGCATCAGCCGTGTTCCTGGCTGCTCTGGTCATTTACTTCCGCGATCTGACTGCGAAGCAAACAGATGACTTGTGGGGGACTGCCGCGGCGTTTATCTTTGTGACATTTATGGATATCTCGACATATAATTCGCTGCTTTTCCTGCTGGCGATGATCTGCTATTCGATCCTTATAGGTGAAATGACGCGGAAAAGAGCTTTCGTACTTGGGATCGTGTGCGCTCTTTCGATAATGGGACGGCAGACGTCGGGTGTTTTTCTTGCACTTGCCTGCATCGGGATCTTCTTAGCTTCAGCCGAACTTCGAAAGCATGTCGCATATGCCGCAGCCGGCGGAACGATGATCTTAATGATATTCGCGGGATGGCTGCTCGGCACTTCTTCGTGGGATCAATTCTGGGATCACTGTCTGTTTGCTCTCGTGTCTTCGGGAGATAAGAACAGCGCATTCTATGTTACATCTGTTCCCGTGCTCATCCTTTCGGCGGCAGGAATATCGGCAGATATCATGTTGTGGAGAAAGAAGCATTCCCGAGTGGATATATGTCATCTTATCGTGGGGCTTGTTATTGCTTCAATGGGCATTCCGGTAGTTGATCTGATGCATCTGTTCTATGCAGGTATGTGGTTTGTCATTCCGCTTATCAAGCTTATTATCCTGTCCGGCTCGTCTGTCAGATCCGGGATCGTAAAGCTTATTCCCGTACTCAGTGCTGCGGTGACGATGATACTTGTACTTCACGACATCAGCGGGTGTGTTTTGGATAACAGATTCGATGAGCTGCTGCTTATTCCGACTGATAAGAGCTTTACGGATACCTATGCCGATATCAATACGGTAAACGAGAGCTACGAAGCCCAGGGTAAAAGAGTGATATTCTTCTCGTGTTCGTGCTGCATATCATCTATTCTCGAAGAGAGATTCGATCCGCCCTACGACCTTTTCCTTACCGGCAATATGGGCACAAAAGAACCTTTA
>CACZPC010000100.1 GCA_902782985.1 Oscillospiraceae bacterium | reverse complement strand
GTATACTCACGGTCATTCGAGCCGAGTAGCCAAGTATTCCGAGCAGATCGCCAGAAAGGCGGGATTCTCAGAAGAGGAATGTGAGAAGATCTATTTTGCCGGACTGCTTCACGATGTAGGTAAGATAGGCGTGCCGGATCAGATCATCAATAAGGAAGGTAAGCTTACAGCCGAAGAATTTGCTCAGATAAAGCTCCATCCCGTGTACGGTAATCAGATATTATGCAATATCAATAAGTCACCTTATCTGAGTATAGGCGCACATCATCATCACGAGCGGTATGACGGTCACGGCTATCCGGACGGACTTAAGGGAGAGGACATTCCCGAGGTTGCAAGGATAATATCTGTTGCCGATGCCTATGATGCCATGACTTCAAAAAGAAGCTACAGGGATCCTATCCCTCAGGATAAAGTCAGGGAGGAACTTGTAAAGGGGATCGGAACGCAGTTTGATCCGAAATATGCTCAGATCATGCTAAATCTCGTCGATCAGGATACGGATTATATGATGAAAGAGAGAGAAGAAGGCGGAGATCCTCTTTTCAAATCAAGCCTTAACTGTAACGAGCTCTTAAGCGAATATACGGTCGGCATCCCGGTCGTAAACAGGTTTACGCGTATCCAGCTCCTAAGCAAGCCTGAAGAATATTACAGCGGGGTATCTTTGCCGTCGATTGTTATCTTTGACGCACTGGACGGCAGAGTCCATATGACCGATGACGGCAGGAAGAGCTTCCTTTATCTGGAATATGCCAGGATGAGATTTGACGGTATGACTGAGCAGCTCTCCGCTCGTAAGATACAGTCGAGGACCATACTCAAGGACGGAGAATCTTATTACTCCGGCGAGGGCGGTTATCGGAAATATGAAGTTGTGGGTGTAAGACATGATGATCATATGCTCGTAAGGATATCCGATAATCACAGGGTCTTCGAATCCATAATCGCTCTGCCTGACAGCTCGAGGTATGTATATCTCGCCATAACCGGAGAAAGATGCAGCATCCGCGATATAACTTATATGCAGGATGATATTCCCATAACGGGAGACTATATCCCACGTATTGCGGATGAGATCAGCTTTGTGAAGAATCTTCCTCAGGGCGATATACCGAATGTTCAGATAGACAGATGGCGTTCGGCGGCTACAAGAGGGATCGAGGTGACAGGTGATCTGAAGATAAGATTCCACGCCATGAGCCTTCCTACATCAAGGCTTATATGGCATTGTCCGTTTATAGTTGTATATACGTCTTATGACGGACAGGTGAACGGGCCGGGCTTCAAGGAATATGCTCTTATCCGTCTTGACGGCGAGAATCTCGATTCGGATGATCATGCCGATAATGAGGTGTTCATTAACAGGACTGCTGATTTTAACGGCTGGGATGACTGGAAAGCTAATTTCCGAAAGGGTCTCGATTGTGATGTTACGGTCCTTCGTGATGTAAATGTCATTACGGTAAAGACTGAAAATCTCGGTATCATCATCAGGATAAAGACGACGATATTCGATGAATTCGAGAAGGTCTATGTCGCGATAACGGGAGATCAGTGTGCCGTTTCCGATATCAGGATCAACAGGATCGAGGACGAAGGTTCGTGATCTCTGAGTAAAGCTGCTTTTCGTGATATACTTATGTCGGTTATACCAAGTAGGATATGAGGAAGAGGTAGCTGTACCGTGATGAATGTTGAAAAGTATCTGAGTGGAGATCAGCGTTTTACTGATTGCGTGAACAGATACGGCAAGGAAGAGATAATCGATCAGATAGAGAATCATTTGCGGTTATCGGAAACGACGAATGTCGGAAGCAGATCTGTATTTTTGACCGAGAAGTTTATCATATTATCCGGTGTGTTCGTTATTTCATTGGAAGATCTGGAGCTGTTCGATATATCTGTCAGAGGGCTGTACAGAAGAGTATGTATGACGGCCGGAGATAAAAGAGGAGAGATCTATTCCGGGGTGGTATGGTTATCTGCGGAGCAGATCGGCAAGATAGTATCTGCCGTGTCTGCCGAAGTACCGTCGCTGCTGTCGGGCATCAAGCCGGCTGATCAGCTCGAGTATAAGAGACGTCATACGGATGATCTTCCCGATGTAGCTCGTGTGAATATGAGGAATATCAAACTGCGTCAATATGATTACCGTTATCTGGAGCATATACGTAATACATGGTTTATCATTCTTATGGCTTTTATCACCATAGGTATGGTAGTCAGGATATTTACTGATGCAGAGAAGACAAGCCAGCTGGTAGGCTTTATCATCGTGTCATTGTTCTTCGGATCACTGACTGCGCTTGCACTTGCTGCCAGGATAAAGCTTGAGAGAGGGTATAAGGCATATTGCAGGGAAAACAGAGATGAACTTCTGGATCAGCTTAATAACAAAGTGATCTATACTCCCGATACCTCCATCAGAAGGATCATATTCGTAACCGAGAAATATCTGTTCCTTATAGGAAAATGCGTTATAAAAAGGGAAGATGTGATAATGTTCTATTCTTACCCGCACAAGAGCAGCAGATGTTTTGTCGTCATGGATAAGGACGGCCGTTCTTATAGTACAAGTATATTGGCTGAGGTTAAGAACTGGGAGAATGAAGAAGTCCTTATCGGTTCTTTCCTCCCCAATGCAGTGATCGGTGATACCGAAGAAAACAGAAAATATTGTGAGACGATAGTAAGATGAATACTGATCGACAGATCTTTACTTCACCTGCAACAGATTGGAATGAAGCACTTCCTATCGGTAACGGCAGGATGGGAGCTATGGTCTATGGCGGTATCTATACCGATATCCTCCAGCTGAATAATGACAGTATATGGTATGGCAGTAAACGTGACAGGATAAATCCGTCCGCCCTTGAGAACCTGCCGGTGATACGTCGGGCGATCGACGAAGGCAGGATCGCTGATGCAGAGGACCTGTGTGCTCTTGCCCTGTCGGGAATGCCTGATACCATGAGTCACTACGAGCCCTTGGCTAATCTCTATATCCTGTTCGATATAGATCCTTCTTTGAAGATAACCGGATACAGCAGAGATCTTGAATTTTGTGATGCCGTGGCGCATACGAGTTTTACCGCGGGTGAAGTGACGTATAAAAGAGAAGTATTTGCCGACTGTCCTGATCAGGTGATCGCATATAAAGTGACTTCCGATAAAAAGGGTTCGGTGTCGCTTCGTACGTCTCTTGCAAGAGGTAATATCACATGGGATCTGAGATGCTTCAGAGAACAGATATACAGAAATCCCGGATATAATTCACGTGTCGGCGAGTGTGTGAATAAAGGTGACGATATGACACTTCTGACGGGGGACGTCGGCATTGCTTTTGCCTGCTGCATAAAAGTCATCCAAAAGGGCGGCTTACTAAGGAGCGTCGGTAATACTCTTGTCGTCGAAAACGCCGATGAAGTCCTGATACTGATAGCATCGGACACCTCTTTTTATGACTCCGGATACAAGGAAAATGTTACCCGCATCATAAGTGCGGCGGCATCCGAAGAATATGAATATCTTAAGATACGACATACGAAGGACTTCAGAAGTCTGTATGACAGAGTAAAGCTTGAACTTCCCGATGACCAGGAAGACGTCGTAAGACTATTCAACTTCGGAAGATATCTCATGATCTCAGGCAGCCGTGAAGGAAGTCAGCCTCTGAACCTTCAGGGTATATGGAATAAGGACTTCGATCCTATGTGGGGCTCTAAGTATACGATCAATATCAACACCCAGATGAACTATTGGCCTGCGGAGATATGTAATCTTTCAGAGTGTCATATTCCGCTTTTTGATCTCATCGAAAGGATGAGGCCGAACGGTAAGGATGCGGCCCGCAGGATGTACGGATGTGATGGGTTCATGGCTCACCATAATACGGATCTTTTCGGTGATTGTGCCCCTCAGGATACATGTCTCAGCTCCACATACTGGGTGATGGGTGCGGCATGGCTTTGTCTTCATATATGGGAACACTACAGATATACGGGTGATATTGCTTTTCTGAAAGAGCATTTCGAGACGATGACGGAGGCAGCCGTTTTCCTCCTGGATCTTACGCATGACGGCGAAATGCCCGTATATCCGTCTATCTCTCCGGAAAATGAGTACCTGACATCCGACGGCAGTGCACATACGTTATGTAAGGGTGCGAAGATGGATGACCAGATCATGTATGAACTGTATAAGAGCTGTCTTGATGCCTCCGAGGTGCTGTGTGTCGCTAACGGGATAACTGACAGGATAAGGAAGGCGATTACGAGGCTCGAGCCGGTAAAGATCGGCAGTGACGGCAGGATAATGGAGTGGAGAGAGGAATACACAGAGTGCGACATGGGACACAGACATATATCACATCTGTTTGCTCTTTGCCCGGGCCATATGATCACAGCTGATGATAAAACCTTATGCGATGCTGCTCGAAAGACATTGTCCGTAAGACTCGGATCCGGAGGCGGACATACGGGATGGAGCAGAGCATGGATCATCAATATGTATGCTGCTCTGGGCGACGGGGATGAAGCTTTAAAGCATATAGATCTCTTAAGAGATAAGTCGCTGCTGCCGAACATGTTTGATGATCATCCGCCATTTCAGATCGACGGGAATTTCGGTGTGACATCAGGCATTGCCAGAATGCTTCTTCAGCAGGATAAGGATGGAAACCCGGTACTCCTTCCCGCGCTCCCTAAAGCCTGGCATACAGGCAGTATCAGCGGTCTTAAGACATTCGGCGGGAAAACTGTGGATATAATGTGGAGAGATGGCCGTATAACGGGGTCAAAAGTGACAAGTGTGACATAAAAGCTCCTTATTTAACATGTTCCTTTAATATATCTTTAATAATTGTATTC
>CACZPC010000099.1 GCA_902782985.1 Oscillospiraceae bacterium | reverse complement strand
GTTGTCTCCGTTAACACTCTTCGTCTCGAAGATATACCGGGTCTGATCATGAGTAAGATGACTGCCTTCGATCCTGTTGGAATTAAACGCAAAATCGACCTGAAGCTTGTTATAGATGCTTCCGTCGATCTTGTGTGCCCGCTGATCGAGCAAAACGCTTATCAAGTCACGCATATATCATTCTACTGTAACGCTCTTGGCCAGGTTCCTTGGCTTATCGACATCACAGCCCTTATAGACCGCCATATAATAAGCAAAGAGCTGGCACGGAAGGATAGCAAGGATCGGTGCCATGAGCTCGTCGCTGTCGGGAATAATGAACTTCGAGTCACATGAGAAACTCATATCCGAGAATCTCTCGGGAATGACAGCATATACCGTAGCACCTCTGGTGGCAACTTCCTTGATATTGGATTCCATTTTACCTGCAAGATCATCCTGAGTAATGGGGCTTACTACCAAAGTACCTTCTTCTATAAGAGCGATGGTACCGTGCTTCAGTTCGCCGCCTGCATAAGCCTCGGAATGAATATAGGATATCTCCTTAAGCTTCAGGGATGACTCCATGGAGAGATAATAATCAAGGCCTCTTCCTATGAAGAATGTGCTCTCTGCGTTGAAGTGACGGGATGCAAACCTGGATATCTGCTTCTGCTTATCAAGGATAGCCTGAAGCTTCTCGGGGATAGCAAGGAGCTCTTCCTGATAGTGGATATACTTATCATCATCGAGCTTACCCATAACGCGGGCAAACTTTAATGCTATAAGATAAAGGCATCCGAGCTGTGTCGTATAAGCCTTTGTGGAAGCAACGGAGATCTCGGGGCCCGCTGCAGTATAAAGGACATAGTCAGCTTCCCTGGCGATAGTACTTCCAATGACATTAACTACTGCAAGAGTCTTACTTCCGAGTTCCTTAGCCTTCTTCATGGCATTTCGCGTATCAAGTGTCTCACCTGACTGGGAGATAACGATAGTCAATGTCTTATCGTCAACGATGGGATCGGAATAGATAAATTCGCTTGCGACTCCGCATACTACCGGGATACGACAGAACTTCTCTATAAGATACTTTGCCACACAGCCCGCATGATAGGCAGTACCGCAGGCGATGATGTTGATATTTCGAAGTCCTTCTAAGTATTCCTTAGTAACATCGAAATGCTCGAGCTTGATGTCTCCGTCCTTGATCCTGGGAGCTACAGTAGCGTCAAATACCTTAGGCTCCTCGAACATCTCCTTGAGCATAAAATGAGCATATCCGCCCTTCTGAGCGGCATTGGAATCCCACTCCACCTTCTCGATCTTGTAATCCACGGGCTCGCCGTGAATATCGGTGATCTCTACTGAATCCTTGGTCATCGTAAGAACACAGTCATCTGCGAGAAATATAACATCCTTCGTATATTCGATCATGGCCGTAACGTCGGATGCGATAAAATTCTCACCCTTACCTACGCCTACTACGATGGGATTGTCCTTCTTGGCACATACGAGCTTATCGGGCTCATCAACACAGAGAACGCAGAGAGCATATGTACCTTCAATATCAAGAAGTGCTCTTCTTACGGCTCCGTTGATATCCTTATCGCCGTTAAGACCGTAATAATATTCGATAAGCTGAGCAGCGACCTCCGTATCAGTCTCGGATACGAATACATAGCCCTTCTTCTTAAGGAAGGACTTAAGCTCGGCATAGTTCTCGATGATACCGTTATGAACGACACATATCTTGCCGTTCATGGACATATGAGGATGTGAATTCTCGTCACTGGGTGCTCCGTGTGTAGCCCACCTCGTATGACCTATACCTGCTGATATGGAATTAGTCTTATTGTCCTCGAGGGTAAATCCCGCATCGGCTACCGCCTGGCGAAGCTCCTTGACATATCCCTTCTTCTTGATAAGTTCCAGCTTACCGTTCTGGATAAAGGACACGCCCGCTGAATCATAACCTCTGTACTCCAATGTAGCCAATCCGTTAAGGAGGATACCCAAAGTATTACGAGGGCCTATATAACCGACTATTCCGCACATATAAATGCTCCTTTAAATCTGCATCAAAGCAGTTTATCGAGGCGTTCACATGCTTCCTTCGTAGCTTCATATGTTCCAAAAGCCGTAAGACGGAAAAAGCCTTCTCCGCTCTTTCCGAAGCCTTCACCCGGTGTTCCCACGATCTGTGCTTCTTTAAGCAGGAAGTCGAAGAACTCCCAGCTGCTCATTCCCTTAGGACACTGAAGCCAGATATAAGGTGAGTTAACGCCACCTGTAAATTTTATATCTTTTGACTTAAGAAGTACAGCGAGCAATGAGGCATTCTTCTTGTAATAGGCTATGTTGGCGCGGCAGGCTGCCTTGCCTTCGGGCGATAAAGCCTTTTGGGCGGCTCTTTGAACCGGATAGGATACTCCGTTGAACTTAGTAGCCTGACGTCTTGACCAGAGCTTGCTTATCCTTACTTCCTCAGCTTCAAGTCCTTCGGGGATCACGGTCCATCCGCATCTTACGCCCGTAAAGCCCGCGAACTTAGAAAAAGAACATATCTCTATGGCACACTCACCGGCGCCCTCTATCTCATAGATCGTATGAGGAACTTCCTCCTCTACGAATGCTTCATATGCGGAATCGTATATGATCATGGAACCTGTCTTAAGCGCATAGTCTACCCAGGCCTTAAGACCCTCGTAGGAATATACGGCGCCCGTGGGGTTGTTAGGAGAGCAAAGATAGATGACTGCTCCTTCCACAGCGTGATCGATCTGCTCGGGGAGCGGCAGGAATCCGTTATCGATATTACCTTCGATCAATGTGATCTTATGACCGCTCATAAGGTTGGAATCAACATATACGGGATATACGGGATCCGGGATTATGATCTCATTATCGCCTAAGATATCCACTATATTGCCGAGGTCGCTCTTGGCGCCGTCTGACACATATACGGATGCCGCGGGGACATCAACACCTATCTCCTTGTAATGCTCTGCTATGGCTTCCTTCAGGAAATCATAACCGTACTCAGGAGGATATCCTCTGAATGTCTCCTTTACTCCCATCTCGGAGGCAGCATCCTTAATAGCCTTTACGACTGCTTCGGGAAGCGGGAGAGTTACATCGCCGATACCCATCCTTATTATCTTCTTATCGGGGTTCTCCTCCTGATAAGCCTTTACTCTCTTTGCGATCTCAGAAAAGAGATAAGTCTCCTTGATATCCTCGAAATGCTTGTTTACTTTGATCTTCATATACTTATTTCCTTTCGCTTGATGCTCTTACAAGCCCCATAAAGAGCGGATGGGGCTTATTCGGTCTGCTCTTGAACTCGGGGTGATACTGAACTCCCACAAAGAATCTCTTGTCTTCGTATTCGACTGTCTCTACGAGGTTGCCGTCAGGAGATAATCCGCTTAATACAAGACCTGCCCCGGTAAGATCCTCTCTGAAGTCATTATTGAATTCATATCTGTGACGATGCCTCTCGTTGATCTCAAGAGAGCCGTAGCACTCATGCATCTTAGTTCCTTCCTTGATGACGCAGGGATAGCTTCCGAGGCGAAGAGTACCGCCCTTCTCGATATCATCACTCTGACCGGGCATGAAATCTATTACCTTATGAAGAGACTCAGGAGCGAACTCATTTGAGTTGGCATCGGCAAATCCCGCAAGAGACCTTGCTGCTTCTATAACGGCGATCTGCATTCCCAGGCAGATACCAAGGTAAGGAACATCATTCTCGCGGCAGTACTTAGCAGTAAGTATCATGCCCTCCGTACCTCTTGTACCGAAGCCTCCCGGGACTATAACGCCGTCGACCCCGCCTAATACATCGGATACATTTTTCTCGTCTATCTGCTCCGAGTCGATCCATTCGATCTTGACCTTCGTCCCGAGTGAATATCCCGCATGCTGCAGAGCTTCCGCCACGGAAAGATAAGCATCGTGAAGCTGGACATATTTACCCACAAGACCGATCGTGGTCTCCTTATCCCTGTTCTTTATGGATTCGATAAGTCTCTCCCACTCGGTAAGATCGGGCTCCTTCACATCAAGTCCGAGCTTACGGCAGACGATATCGGACATTCCCGACGCTTCGAGCATAAGAGGTGCCTGATAAAGGATAGGAAGAGTATCATTCTCGATAACGCAGTCCTCGGTGACATTACAGAAGTTAGCGATCTTGGAGAGGATATTCTTGTCCTCGATAGGCTCGTCAGTCCTTAAGACTATTATGTCGGGAGATACACCCATTCCCTGAAGTTCCTTGACGGAATGCTGGGTAGGCTTGGACTTATGCTCTCCCGAAGCCTTAAGATAAGGAAGAAGACATACATGGATATAAAGTGAATTCTCCTTGCCTACTTCGTTGCCGACCTGTCTTATGGCTTCGATAAAAGGCTGTGATTCGATATCACCCGTCGTACCTCCGACTTCCGTGATAACGATATCCGCATCCGAAGTCTTACCTACACTGTAGATAAAATTCTTTATCTCATCCGTGATATGGGGAATGATCTGGACAGTATTGCCTAAGTATTCTCCCTTACGCTCCTTGGAGATAACGCTGGAATAGACTTTACCGGTCGTAATATTGGAGTACTTATTAAGGTCCTCATCGATAAATCTCTCGTAATGGCCGAGGTCAAGATCCGTCTCCGCTCCGTCCTCGGTAACATATACTTCTCCGTGCTGATAAGGACTCATTGTTCCGGGGTCTACATTAAGGTATGGATCGAGTTTTTGTGATGCCACCTTAAGGCCTCTCATCTTAAGAAGTCTCCCCAAAGATGCCGCAGTAATACCCTTACCGAGTCCCGAGACGACTCCGCCTGTTACAAATATATACTTTGTCATGAATATATCCTCCGCGCCTTACGGCTTTGTATACTCCTCTATGATCTCTCTTGCGATGTCGATCTTAGGTCTTCTCGTATCCATCGCAGTTCTCTCTATATACTTATGAGCTTCATTCTCGCTCATATTGAGATTCTCTATAAGAAGCCACTTTGCCCGGTTGATCTCTTTGATCTCGGCAAGCTTCTCTTCGAATGAAGCAGTCTTCTTCTCCATCCTGTGAAGTCTTCTTCTTGTAGCTTCAAGAAGCTTTAAGGACTGCTTTACGATCTGCCTGGAAGTCGGCTTAGATACCGTAAGCACACCATATTCTTCGCACTTATCCGTAACTTCTTCGAACAGATCCGCATTGATACATAAAAGCACACCGCTGTTGGTATCCGCACCCGTATCTATGGCGAAGTTCACTCCGAATTCATCCGGAAGAGGAGTATTGACGATAACGATATCGTAATCTCTTTCAAGCAGAGCTCTTCGTCCCTCACCTACATTTCCGACTGTCTCGCAGGCGAACTCATCCGGAGACATGATGGAAGCGAGGACCTGATTGAATTTCTCATTTGCAGAAACTATCAAAGTACTATAGGCGTCTTCTCTGATCAAATGTCCTCACCTCCTTGTGCAGAATAGATAAGACTTGCCTTTAGCCCAGATAGCAGTCAGCTACGCTGTTATCAAGTACTTCCTTAACGAATTCACTCTCGCCCGCCTTCTCCCTGGCTTCCTTAAGGCTCAAAGGCAGCATCTCATAGCTTCCCGAAGACAGTTCGGAATCCTCATTGGTGGACTGACCGAGCTCGAGCTTGTTCAATATACCGTCAAGTGCCGACTCAATAAGAAGAGCAAATGCGATATATGGATTGGAATTGGCATCGGGAGACCTTAACTGCGCATAGTGATGCGTGCCCGTCGTAGGAGGGATCCTTATAAGCTGATTCCTGTTATCTCTTGACCATGTGATGAAGCGCGGTGCACTTCCCTCGCCCAATCTGTCATAAGAATCTTCCTTTGGGTTAAAGAATACGGTGCATTCCTTTATATGTTTTAAGATACCTGCGATAGCATTTGGAAGGATCTGCTCAGCGCTGTCGGTACAGGCTCTGAGGTTGATGTGGTAACCGTTACCGGGATAACCCTTAAGAGGCTTGGGAGAAAAGTCCGCATAAAGACCGTTCCTTGCAGCTATCGTCTTGACTACGGTGATAAATGTAGACACATTATCGGCAGCTTTCAAAGGATCGGAGCTCTTAAAGTCGATCTCATTTTGTCCGGGACCTGCCTCATGGTGCGAATTGATAGGCTCAATACCCATCTTCTCCAATGTCAGGCATATCTCTCTTCTTACATTTTCTCCGCGATCCAGCGGCGCTATATCCATATAGCCTGCCTGATCATAGGGAATATCGGTGGTATTGCCTTCCTCATCTGTCTTAAAGAGATAGAACTCCAGACGTGATCCGAACTGGAATCTTATACCCTTCTCCTTTGCCTTATCAACGGCATTCTTAAGGATCTTACGTGTATCGGCCTCGAAAGGCGTACCGTCGTGATACGTGATATCACAGAACATCCTTATTACCTTGCCGTGATCGGGACGCCACGGAAGGAGCGTCGTCGTGGTAAGGTCAGGATGAAGGAACAGTTCGCTCCTGGTCTTCTCCGCAAATCCGGCGATAAACGAACCGTTGATCGGGATACCGTGCTTTATTGCCCTCTCAAGATCGTTAGGCATTATCGATATATTCTTGGGTGTACCGAATACATCACAAAAGGCAAGTCTTATGAACTTGATATCCTCTTCCTCGATATACTGCATGAATTCCTCGTAAGTGCAGTCC
>CACZPC010000098.1 GCA_902782985.1 Oscillospiraceae bacterium | reverse complement strand
TGCTGGCACTCACCTTCGGTGTACCTTTCATCAGGTCCATCTTCGGAGCCGTTACACGTAAGAAAGTGGAGAAAAAGGTCTTGAAGAACGCCAGAGTCGTACTGGATACAGAGGTAAGGGATAAACTGGACGAATACTACTCTGAGATCCGCAAGAGCAAGGAGAGGATAAAAGTGATAGACAGAGAGCTTGGGGCCATGGATAGTGACTTCAAGGCAAGACAGGGATATTAAATAAGAGTGCGGGGATGAGAGATCGTCCCCGCATTGTTTTTTAGAAACTTATGCTTAAGTTTTCATACAAAAGATCCTCCGTTCATGATATATAATCCGATGGCATTTTGGTTGAACGGAGAGGCAATATGTTTGAGAGTATTAACAGCAGGAATATAGCACTTATGTTGGAGGCAATGCCCGTTATATGCGCGCCCCTGTCATATCTTCTTATATTATCCGGAGCTGACAGCAGCATCTTGAGAGGCATCATCGGCATTGCTACGGTGATCGCATTCTTCGGTTTTGTCTTCTTCTTCATAGGAAGGAAACTTGTTAAGGACGATAAAGTGGTATTCGCCCTCGGTATCCTGGATATACTTGCGACCGTTTCTATCTTCGGGATATACATGATCGCCATATTCAGCTTCGGCCTCTGATATTTGCCCTGTCTTCATATTGGTTATACAATCCTTACAGGGGGGTGAGGATATGAAGATAACGGATATAGATGTAGATAAGATCTTATGTGTTTCCGTATTCTCCGGAAGAGATGAAGAGGATCACGATGAAGGCTTTCTCAAGAAATTGTTCGGAAAGAAGAATAAGGATGCGGAGAGCTTCTATGAGAGCAAGATAAAGGATATCGGTGTTGATTTTCTTCGCGAGGAACTGACAGGCGATGTCATCGCGTTCAAGATGGATAATGCAGCAGATGCTCCGTGCGTAGTATTGACCGATAACTATCTGATAATTGAAGGACATGATGTGATCACGATAAGTGATATCGAAGAGTTTGGACTTCGTAATCTCGCATATTATGATCCGGACCTTTTTCAGTTTGCTACGGACCGTATAGGAATTCCCTATGATCCTTCCTTCGTAAGTGAATATGAAGGTGAGGAGGGGTATGAGCTCGGCAGGTTCACAGTGCGCCTTCTTATCCGTGATGAATACGGTCAGGACTTTACATACGATATCCCGATGGATATAGAGGACAGGAGGGAGTTCTGCAAGGCGATAAATGAATCATGGGCTGTCCGTGATATATCTGATGAGGACTGCCTTGAAGGTAAGTTCGTAGAGGATCCGTCAGTAGTCGAGGATGATCTTGATCTGGCTCATCTCCTGGGTGATCTTCTGGGTATCTCACCGGTAGTCCCCGAAGAATATGATGGTGATGAAGACCCTGACGAAGAGTGATACTTATCCTTTTATTGAATTAAAAAGAACCGCCGACTGATGTCGACGGTTCTTCTGTTTATCTGTTGTTTATCGATCACTTAGCAACGATATTTGCAAGGCGTCCCTTTACATAGATGAACTTCACTATATTCCTTCCGGCAAGAGCCTTCTCAAGTCTCTCGTCTGCCTTTACCTGAGCTTCTACGGCTGCCTGGTCAGCGTCGGAGGGAATGTCTACCTTGAACATAACCTTACCGTTGATCTGAACTGCGATCTCGATCTCATCCTTAACGAGTGCCTTCTCATCGAATTCGGGCCACTTCTGATTGAAGATGGAATATCCGTTGCCGAACTTCTCGCACCAGATCTCCTCTGTCATATGAGGGGCGAAAGGCGATAAGAGAAGCACTAGCTTCTCGGTGGCATATCTGATGAATTCGGGCTTTGCTTCGGGAAGCTGCTGGTACTTTCCAATCGCATTAAGAAGCTCCATCATACGTGCGACTGCAGTGTTGAACTGGAATCTGTCAGTATCGAATGTTGCATTCTTGATCGTGTAGTTAAGAACGTAGTTAAGTTCCTTCTCATTCTTACCGAGCTCAATAGAAGATATGTCAGCCTTGGGATAAGCAGATACATCTTCGGCAAGCTTTTCGATACGGCGTGTGAACTTCAGGATCGCCTGGATTCCGTCATCATTCCAGGGACCGCCCTCGGTATATGCAAAACCGAATGCCAGGTATGTTCTGAATACGTCGGAACCGTGCTTGGATACATATTCGTCGGGAGCTACGGTATTGCCTCTGGACTTACTCATCCTGTTGCCGTCGGGACCCAGGATGATACCCTGGTGGACAAGGCTCTTGAAGGGCTCGTCGAAGTCGATAAGACCCATATCTCTCATTGCCTTACAGATGAATCTTGCATAGAGAAGATGCATTGCTGCATGCTCGGGACCGCCGACATACTTATCAACGGGAAGGAGCTTTTTGATCTTTTCCTTGTTGAAGATCTCGTCGTTGTTCTTGTTGTCCGGATAACGGAATTCATACCATGAAGAGTCAACGAAAGTATCCATCGTATCGGGATCTCTCTTCGCATCGCCGCCGCACTTGGGGCATTTGCAGTTCATGAATGAATCGCACTTTGCAAGAGGAGACTCACCGTCAGGTGTGAACTCTACGTCGTAGGGAAGAAGAACAGGAAGATCCTTCTCGGGAACGGGTACGACACCGCACTTCTCGCAGTGGATCATGGGGATGGGTGTACCCCAGTATCTCTGTCTTGAGATCAGCCAGTCACGAAGTCTGTAGTTGACTGTCTTATGACCCATTTCCATAGCAGCGAGCTTATTAACGATAGCGTCTATCGCAGCATGCATTTCGATACCGTTGAACTCATCGGAATTAACAAGGATACCCTTCTTTTCACAGTAGGGAAGTTCGTCCTCGACACCCTCTGCGGAAGCAACTACTCTGATGATATCAAGACCGAACTTGGTAGCAAATTCGAAGTCTCTCTCATCGTGAGCGGGAACTGCCATAACGACACCCGTACCGTAAGCTGCTATAACATAATCTGATGTCCAGATAGGTACCTTTCTTCCGTTTAAGGGATGGATCGCATAAGATCCTGTGAAGACACCTGTCTTCTCTCTTGTTGTAGACATACGATCGATATCGGAAGCCTTCGAAGTGAAGAGCTTATAATCGTCAACTGCGGCCTTGCACTCAGCTGTAGTGAGCTTGCTACAAAGCTCGGATTCGGGTGCTACTACGACATAAGTGACACCCATGAATGTATCGGCTCTGGTCGTGAAGACTTCGAGCTTCAAAGGGTCGCCGTTCTCATCCTTTAAGATCTCGCCGTCCTTCTCGACGGTGAAAGCGACCTGGGAACCTTCGGATCTTCCGATCCAGTTAGTCTGGATCTTTTTGGTCTTCTCGGGCCAGTCGAGGTCGGGGAGACAATCGAGGAGTTCCTGAGCGTAGTCTGTGATCTTGAAGAACCACTGAGTCATGTTCTTCTTAACGACTTCGCTGTCACATCTTTCGCAC
>CACZPC010000097.1 GCA_902782985.1 Oscillospiraceae bacterium | reverse complement strand
TGGAGAAGCAGAAAGAGGGTAAGAAGAGAATGCGTCAGGTAGGCTCGGTCAATGTCCCTCAGGAAGCATTCATGAGTGTCCTGAAGCTCGACGAGGAATAAGAAGTAAACACTGCGGTTTCCACAAACGGGAGCCGCAGTTCTTTATTTTATCGGGTACAGGGATGAGACGGCCTGCTGTATAATCAGGATATATCACTATGTGCTTCGGAGGTTCTTATGGAAAACTATACTATCTGCAATTGCATGAACGTTACTTACTTCGATGTTGAAGATGCACTTAATCAGAATGAGAAATTCTCCGATGTACAGGCATCTTTCGATAAGGTACAGGAGCTTACTCATTGCTCTACAGGATGCGGCGGTTGCCACGATAAGATAATGGATGCCATATCGGAGATAATGAGCCGATAACTTCCTCATGAGTTATACATCCAAGCTGTTTTCATATAAGGATATATATGATACGGAAGGCAGCGAAATGCTTTTCGTGCAGGCGATGAAAGAGAACTGCATCCATCACTTCAGAAATTGTGAAGGGTACAGAAAGATCCTGAATGAGTTCTCATTTGACCCTGAAAAGATATCCTCATTTGATGATGTCATTAAGATCCCGTTCCTTCCGACGCTTTATCTTAAGCATCATGATCTTCAGAGCGTACCGGCAGGAAAGCAGCTTATCAAGGCCACTTCATCGGGAACAAGCGGTAAGATGAGCCGGGTAAGCCTTGATCTTA
The DNA here is from genome assembly GCA_902782985.1 of Oscillospiraceae bacterium. Taxonomy (GTDB): domain Bacteria; phylum Bacillota; class Clostridia; order Saccharofermentanales; family Saccharofermentanaceae; genus Saccharofermentans. The sequence goes on along the minus strand of CACZPC010000097.1, from coordinate 4,917 downwards.
AGACGATCATGGACGGCGCCAAGATGGTAATAAATGTCGGCCGCTATCATAAGCTGTGGTCAGTGAAGCCGGTTAATTACATCATATTCGGATATCAGCCTACCAAGTCGAACCAGACTGCCGTAAGTAAGACCGCTCTGGGATTTACTTTCTTTGCGCCCGCGGCAAGCAGGACTTTCGCGCTGGAGAATACTTCTTCGGGTTATAAGCTCTCCTGGGATCGTGTCCTTCGTGCCATGAAGAAGGCGTCTGAGTCGTCTCTTCCCATGAGGACCATCGGTTTTCCCGCTTATACTTATTTCCTGCTCAGGAATATGAAAGAGAAGGGGATCAGGTATAAGATGCCTAAAGGATCTAAGGTGACACTGGGAGGCGGATGGAAGCAGTTTTATACCGAGAAGGTGGAGAAAGAAGATTTCTATGCTCTGGTCAAGGAAGTTCTTGATATAGATCAGGATAATATCGTGGAATTCTTCGGCGCAGTAGAACATCCGATCCTTTATACGGACTGTAAATGCCATCATTTCCATGTGCCGGTCTACAGCAGAGTGGTAATAAGAGATCCGGATACGTTCCTTCCCTTGCCCGACGGACAGGAAGGACTTGTAAATCTTATGACTCCCATGATGCATGCGACTCCGGTAACAAGTATCATGACCGATGATCTCGGGATCCTGCATTCTGAAGGGTGCCCCTGCGGAGCAAAGTCTCCCTGGCTGGAGATAATAGGCAGAGTCGGCATCGGCGATATCGTGACATGTGCTGCCGGCGCGGATGAATATCTTAAGGGGTGACATCTCATGATCTTATACAAAGGCAAAGTATACGATAATGTTAAGCAGGATGAGCTCCTGGACAGATTGCCTGCGGATCTTTACACTCCGATAAATGAAGGACGCCGTCTTGATATATCGACAGTCATCGACGCGTGTGATGATCTGGCAAGGAGAGTCATGGCGGGTGAATTCAGTGAGATAACGGATCCCTTTATCGAGGCGTTTAACATATCGGATGATCAGTTCAGGGATATGGCCTCTCTCTTTACCAGGGAGAAGCTGGAATATAAATGCCGGGTGGAATTATGTGACGATAAGAAAGTCATAGACGGCAGTATCACCCGCGAGAGATATCCCCTCGGAGTATTGCTGCATATCGCGGCCGGTAATGTGGATGTCCTTCCGGCTTATAGCGTTGTGGAAGGTCTTCTGGCCGGAAATATCAATATATTAAAGCTTCCCATGGGGGATTCGGGATTGTCGATGAAGCTCCTGACCGAGCTTATCAAGGTTCAGCCTGATCTGGCCGATCATATCTATGTTTTTGATGTCCCATCGACTGATACGGTCAACATAAAGCGCCTGGCGGACTTAAGCGATGCCGTGGTGGTATGGGGCGGAGACATGGCGGTAAGAGCCGCCAGGACTATGGCTTCTCCCAATACGAAGATAATCTCCTGGGGACATAAGCTGTCATTTGCGTATGTATATCCCGGTTGCAGCGACGATAAACTTCATGAACTGGCACGGGCGATCTGTGTTACGAATCAGCTCCTGTGCTCATCGTGTCAGGGGATCTTTCTGGCGACGGATTCGTATGAGGAGCAGCTCGACTTCGCCGAGCATTTCTTCGAGATCCTCAAGGAAGAGAATAAAGCCTGCGGGGAAGTAAGCTACGGGATGCGTGCCAAAAATGCGATAACCATATATAACGAAAGGCTCGAAAGCGGTGATACCGGGCGCAGGATCTTCGCCGGGGACGGCATAAGCGTAATAGTGTGCGACGATGATAAGCTGGAACTGTCTTATCTTTATCGCAATGTATGGGTGAAGAGACTGCCTTTCGACAAGATAGCGCTACTTAAGAAATATAAGGATTATCTTCAGACTGCCGCTGTGCTGACCGATGACCGGGATACATTTTATAAGACGGCGGCAAAGCTGGGCGATATAGGGATCGTACGAATCACCACCGCAGGAAAGATGTCGCGTATGACCAGCGGTGAGGCTCATGACGGAACATATGCCCTGAGGATGTACAGCAGGATAGTCGAGACGGAAAATATCGATTCATCTGAAGGATGACACTCCTGCGGAATGTAATAAACAAAAGAGCCCCCGTGCGCTATGATGCGTGAACGGAGGCTCGCTTTGGTTGTGAGATCTGTGATCTTGCCGGAGTCGTCACTCGAAGGACTTAGCCATGAAGCTTGCTTCGATCTTTGTGACTGCACGGTTCTCGATCTTGTAGTGTGTGCCGTAGATGAGCTCGACTCCGTCAGTGCTCATTACGTAACTGCCGTCGGGAAGGCCTAGGAATTTCTTGTCCTTACTGTCGTAGATCATCCTTTCGCGAATGGGGAAGCCGTCGACGGAAGAATTAACAGTCTGATCATAATGAGGTATGATCTGAAGCTTTGTAAGACCAAGTCCGATGCGGAAACGCTCGAAGGAGTTGTCAGCAGCCTCGCCGTCGTGTTCGGGAAGCATATAGACTTCTTCAGCTGCATTTATGGATCCGACGCCGATGCCCATGATCGTACCGTCATAGCCTTCGAGCTTGTCCTTGAGCCCGGTTATCCTGATGAAGTCATTCTGCGTAGGGGCATGGCCGCCTGCGATTATGATGAAGTTGTGTGCGGCGATCTCTTCCTTGCTCATGGAAGCAGTACGGTAATCAAGTACATCCATGCTCTTAAAGAAGATGCCCTTGGAATTAAATGCGTCCTTGATATTGGTAGCAAGTCTGTCATTGGTGAGAGAATCCTTATAGGATGAAGATACCAGAAGTGCATTTGTCTCGTAAGGGAGGCTGTATTTGATGTTCCAGAGAAAATCATTCTCTTCGTTGATTGATCCGTCAGCCTTAAACGGATTGGATGTGAAAAACTGTTTCATAAATTCCTCTGATGACTCATTCTTTTTGTCTTTTTCTTCGAAAGACATCGTTATAAGATTAGCATAACAAACAAATTTTACATTTGGCAGATGTTAGGAAATATCTGTCGGATTATTGGTTAAAGTGACAAAACACGCGATGCATAACGGATGAAACTACTGTATAATCAGGGAGGAAACGATTGATATTGTTGTCTTTGAGACGTACTTTTGGAGACAGAAGAGTATGGTTCAAAAATGATATGTAATTGATCAATCGGAATGCCGCATCAATTGTTATAATCTATACTGAATGCATTTATCAGGGGTATCGATCAATTGATTAATAGAAAGAACAGGATAATAGCACTCATGCTGATCGCCGCATCCATAGCGGCGTCTGTATCTTCGTGTGCTGCTGATGATGCTGACATAAGCGTACCGACATCTTCGGAGACGGTAGTCATTACCGCAGTAGATGTAAGCGAGACGACTTCCGAGACGAGTCAGGAGGAGTCAGATCCTGATGATGATGCTACGGGAGGCGTGCATGAGGGCGAGGCGATCGACCTTGTCATGTATGCGATCAGGGACGGAGTCATTAAGGATGATCCCTCATTAAGAGGTGAGGTGATCGCCGAATATACCACAGGAACATCATTTCATGTAATAGGTACGGTAAGGCATTATTATGCCGTGGAGCTTCCCGACGGATCCATAGGATATGTCATCATGACCAAGTTATCCGAGGAGGATCCGGGAGTCGAAGGCGGGATAACTTTCGTCGAGGAGACGGAAGAGACAGAAGAGACCGAGGAGACAACGGAGGATGAGGCTTCCGCAGAAGAGTCTTCATCCGCTCAGCCGGCTTCGGCAGGTTCTTCTTCATCTTCATCGGATGCGCCGGCTTCCGAGCCTCAGTCCGAGCCTGCTTCGTCAGGTCCCGACCTCAGTGTCACATATAACGGCAATGGCATCTCATCTTATGAGGTGGACGGTTACGGTACGGTCTACGGCTACTTTGTGGATACGTCGTACTTCAATAGTCTTGTCAACAGCCACAGATCCGAGATCGGATTAGCGGAATGGAATTTCACGTCTTCAGACGGTACACGCACCAGAGCAGTGGAGTGTACTGTTTCTTTTGATCATACGAGGCCCAATGGCCAGAGCGCGCTGGTACTATTTGACAACAGCGGCGGCGAGATCATCTGTTCTACTACCGACAACAGCTATGCATATGATCTCTTTATGGGCTCAGACGGACACAGGGGCATTATCGAGGACAGCCAGTACAGTTTCCCGAATGCCTGTTCCTCGGCATTTGTAAGAGTCGAATGGGTAGACGGATCCTGGCAGTATCACTCGAGCAGTCTCGTATGTAATTGCTGGTAACAGCATCATTCTTATGCTATCCGACAGTCCGGCATTTCGAGCAGCCGGATCCTTTCTGTCAGTTGTTACCGTTTATGACATAGCAGGTCTCGGAGCTGATCGTGTTGCCTGACTGATCCGTGAAAGTGAATGTATATTCTCCGCTGTCGAAATATGATCCCATAGCGGCTACAGCCTGAACGTCGGAATTCGAGACTGTACTGATGATCACCTCCGTACCTTCGCAGCTGTATATCTCTTCGCCGTTATAGTAAACGGTGGCGGTTACCGATGATTCGTCCAGATCGCCGACATAGCTCAGACTGCACTGCATTATGGATGTATTGTCGAAGTAGGGCTGATCCGTATCGTAGTCCCATTCGTTAAAGCCCCAGCTTAAGTGTTCGGCGACTGCAAATGTTCCTTCTTCTACCACGGTGCAGGAATCGGTGCACAGCTGATTACCTTCTTCGTCATAATATGTGATCGTATATTCTCCTGAAGCTAAATGTGTTCCGGACGGATCAAGCGGAATATCAGGACCTGATGAGACAGATACACAAGCTCTTATATAACCTGATTCTGTGTAGATGACGTTTCCTTCATATTCCACCGTATAATATCCGGAGAAATTCCAAACGTTCATGTCGCTCCTGGCTTCACATTCGAT
>CACZPC010000096.1 GCA_902782985.1 Oscillospiraceae bacterium | reverse complement strand
TCTTCGTAGTTCGTCAGGAATGCAAGCTTCTCTTCGATCTGAGTAAATCTTGTGATCCTGGGCTTTAAGATCTCCTCAAGGAGAGCATACTTGTCGGATGTGATACCGAGCTTATCGTAATGAGGCTTGGCATTCTCAAGGAACTTGTCGCTGTCCATCGCCTTGATATACTCGGCATTTACCCACTCGAGCTTATCGTAGTCGAATACGGAGGGAGACTTGGAGATACCGTGGATATCAAAAGCCTTGACAAGCTCATCCATGGTAAAGATCTCTCTGTTCTCGTATTCGCCTGCAGGGCACCATCCGAGAAGTGCGATATAGTTCATGATCGCCTCAGGAAGGAATCCTTCATTAACAAGATCGAAGAAACCGGTGCTTCCGTGTCTCTTGGAGAGCTTACTTACGACTTCCTTGCCTTCCTCGTCCACGCTCTTACCCATAATGAGGGGAAGGTGGATATAAGTGGGGATCTCCCAGCCGAATGCATCGTAGAGTGCGTTGTACTTGGGTGTAGAGGATAAGTATTCGCTTCCTCTTACCACGTGCGTGATGCCCATTGTATGATCATCGATGACATTTGCGAAATTATATGTAGGGAAGCCGTCAGCCTTGATGAGGACCTGATCGTCAAGCTCCTCGTTGGGGATCGTGATGTCTCCGTAAACGCAGTCATGATATGTGGACTCGCCGGTAAGGGGAGACTTCTGTCTGATTACATAAGGAACACCTGAAGCGAGCTTTTCGTCGATCTCTGACTGAGGAAGGTCTCGGCAATGTCTGTCATAGCCTACGACTTCGCCCTCCTTGGCATTCTTTTTAAGCTCTTCGAGCCTTTCCTTGGAGCAGAAGCAGTAATATGCCTTGCCTTCCTTAACGAGTTGCTCAGCATAAGGCTTATACATCGAAAGCCTTTCGCTTTGGACATATGGACCGAAGTCACCGCCGATATCGGGGCCTTCGTCATGAGTAAGACCTGCGGTCTTAAGTGTGTTATAGATAACGTCCGTAGCGCCTTCTACATAGCGCTCCTGATCTGTATCCTCGATCCTGAGGACAAAATCTCCGCCTTCGTGCTTGGCGGTCAGATACTCATAAAGTGCGGTCCTCAGATTGCCGACGTGCATAAAGCCCGTAGGAGAGGGCGCGAATCTGGTTCTGATCTTCATAGGAATAAAACCTTCCTTTATTAATAAAAATACAATAACACACATTGTATCACTCTTTTGGCGGGAATGGTACAAGTCCGGATCAAATGCATTATTTATCCTTGAAGGTATCTTTGATGCTTTGTGGTATACTTTGAGTCATGGATATATTACAGTCAGACAGAGGATATGAATGTTACTGCGGGACGGGGATCGCTTTCGATTATGCGGCGTCCTATATCCTTGAGCGCACTACAGTAAGTGATATCTCCAAGCTCAAGATCGCAGTAGTTTCCGATCGTATGGTGAGCGGTTACTATTACAATAAGTTCGAGAACCAGTTCATCATGAGGGATGTTAAGCCCTGTCTTATCCCGGTAGAGAGCATTTATAACGGTAAGAGTCTCTCTTCTGTGGATTCCGTCTGCAAGTATATGATCGACTTCGATTTCGGAAGCAATGACTGGCTTATTGCATTAGGCGGAGGCGGGATACTTGATATTACGGCTTTTGCGGCGAGTATCTACGAGGGCGGAGTAAATCTCCTGCTCGTACCTACCAGTCTCGGTTCCATGGCCGAGGGGGCAGTGTCGAAGTATGCGAAGCTTAACAGTACCGGACATAAGGATGTTGCAGCTTCCCCGATGAAGGTAAATGCCGTCATCTGTGATCCGACTTTTCTGGAGACTGTACCTGATAAGACCCGCTCCAACGGTTATGCGGCGATAATAAGATATGCGATACTTGATGATCTCAGTCTTATCTCCGAACTTGGTAAGCAGATCAATATGAGGGAATATCTTAATCGTGTATATGCATCCCGAAGCAGGATAGAGAATAAGAATCCCAAGCTTCTGACACTTGGCAGCGAGATAGCGGGAGCGATCGAAGGGTATTTCAGATTTATGAATTATTCGGAGGGCGAAGCACTGGCATTAAGCCTTTTGTGCTCGGTCGACGACAGAAGAAGAGAACCCCTGAAGCGTATCTACGAGGCATTAAAACTTCCTACCGCTCTCAAGGATGTGTCGGAAAGGGTTATAATGAAGACGCTGTGCGACAGGATCGATAAGATATCGACCAAGACGTTCGATATAGTCGATCTTGATGAGGCGGACGGCGGAAAATGGGTGATCAGAAGCGTGACGCCCGATGAAGCAAAGGAGATATTCGCCCGTAGGCTGAGCCATATAGGCGGACAGAGTTGATATGTTTGGTTCTAAGATAAAGAAGATCATTTCGGTGACATTGATCACAGTCTTTATGATGCTCCCGCTGGCTGGATGTTCTGAAGATGAAGTCAAGAAGATACCTGCCGCATACGGATCGTATGGTGCCGATTTTGCACGTGAGCTTGCTGCATCCTATCCGTACCGCAAGGCTTATTCAGGTCAGGAAACTGCTGCGGGAGAGATGATCAAGCTTGAGTTGTCATCGCTCGGATATGAAGTTGAAGAGCAGCCTTTTACGAACGAAGAAGGAGAGACATCCCGAAATCTCATCGTTCATGTCGAGGGTAAAGGCTTTATGGGAGAGACCGAGGAAGGAAGCGGTGAATATACCGAGATCCGCAAGAGTGTCCTTATCGGAGCTCATTATGACAGTGCCTTTGGTGCTGATGATATGCCCGAAGAAGGGGATTATACATATGACGGTATTTCCGATAATGCTTCCGGCGTAGGCTGCGTTATGACTATTGCCAAGAGGATATCGGAATATCAGGATATAGGCTTTGACGTTACCATAGTATTCTTCGGCGCAGGACATGATGATTTCGCGGGAGCAAGAGCATACTATGCCTCGATGACTCCCGATGAGAGGGAATCGACAGAGGTAATGTACTGTATCGAAAGTATATACGGCGGCGATAAGGTATATGCCAATGCCGGTATGAATTCTCTTGATCTTTCGCAGAAATATCAGATGAGACGTAAGCTCTATCAGGCATATGATGTTGCTTATGACAGTGAGCTTGCTTCCACGAACGGATTCAGCCTTCTTTATAACGAATCAGGTATCGTGACCGATCTTAATGAAGACGGTCAGAATGATGTCTACAGGGAAGTATCCGTTAACAGGTCAGATTATGTCGTATTTGATTCAGCTAATATTCCTATCGTTTTCTTTGACAGCGGAGATTACTTCTTTACGTCCCTAGATGAGACTAAGGAGACCAAAAACCTTAATCTTCAGGAGTTCGGCGGAGCAATAAGAGGTACACTCCTGGATTCTTCCGAGGTCCTGGATTCCATTCTCGTGACAGAGGAACAGGATGTGCTCGAGATAAGGATCAATAATATCGCTTATGTTATCCTGGAGTCTATGCTCAAGGGTTCTGATTTCGGCATGACTCATGAGGAATACGAGTATATGCTTGCTAATCCTACTGAGCCTTCAGAGTCAGAGGAGTCAGGAGAGTCCGTATCCGAGTCGACTTCGGCTGCTTCATCAGCTGCGGAGGGATAATATGCGTTTCCTGATACAGACTGTTACGGAGGCTGCCGTCAGAGTGGACGGCAATATTGTCGGCAGTATAGATAAAGGCTTTCTGGTATTTGTCGGAGTTGGTGCCGGGGATACGCGTGAGACAGCGGATAAGATGATCAGAAAGCTTCTGGCAATGCGTATATTCAAGGACCCCGACGGCAAGACGAATCTTTCAGTCAGAGATGTCGACGGAGATGTTCTTGTTGTATCTCAGTTTACGCTCTATGCGGATTGCAGGCGCGGCAACAGGCCGAGTTTTACGGATGCTTCGGATCCCGGGACGGCAGAAGGATTGTATGAATATATCATTTCGGAGATCAGAAGGGAGATCCCCCGTACTGAGCACGGTATATTCGGTGCCGATATGAAGGTAAGTCTTATCAACGACGGGCCTTTTACCATATTCCTTGATTCCGCGGATCTTAAATAGACCACGGATATCTTATGTCTGATCCTGCATTTGACACATGAATTATAATAATTACAGACTAAGTTATGAATCTATGGGATGTAACCGATGAAGATATATATAAAACTTAATATCGACGATGCTGCGGATGCGGTGATATTCAGGAGCTACGCAGGACCTTTGGGGAAGCGGCACTGGGATGCCGAGCTTGTATTCGGCAAGCCTGATCATAAGTGGAATTCCCTGTTGATCACTGACAAGAGAGAATTCCTGGAGCAGATACCTGAGATCCCGGTCGTATATATCGGCAAGGCCGAGGATGTAGAAGACGTATTTGACAGAGTCTATGATGTCTGGCCCCGAGTAGAGAGCGAGAAGAGCCGCAGGATGCGCTTCGAGCGTCTTATAGCCAACCTTCGAAATGCAAATAATACATGGCTCTATCGCCAGATGCTCAGAGTGGTCATAGATTCGGATCCTTCCGTTATCAGCATCAAGGATGTGGATGATCATCATGTTATCGTTAATAAGAGCTTTGAGGATGCCTGCGGTAAGAACCGGGATCAGGTCCGCGAGCGAGGCACCGGGTTTATATGGAATGTGACATCTTCCGGGGAGGAGATAAGCGAATATCTCGTATCTGAGCAGGATGCCAAGGTGATATCGGAGAATGCGCTGATCTATTTTGAAGAGGTAAGAAATACGACAGGCGGATCGCGTCATTATCTGACATTTAAGTCCCCGCTTACAGATCCTGACGGAGAGGCTATAGGTATCGTTACCGTATCTTCAGACAAGACGAATGACGGTATCAGAAGTTCCGAAGTTACCGATTTCCTTGAGAATCTTCCGTTCCCTATCCTTATCTGTGATCCTTCATTTAAGACGGTCAAGATGAATTATTCTTTCCGCAATCAGGTCAGCGGATCGGCAAGCTTCGACTATATTGCATGGAAGCATACACTTAAGACTTCAGGAGAGCCTAAGATCAATAACGAGAGGCATAATGTTTCCCAGGAGTTCTTTACGGATTACTTCGGTAAGCCGAGGTTCTTTTATATATCCGAGAATGAGATCCGGGACAGCTTCGGTAATAAGGTCGGATATTTCGTTATCTTAAGAGATACCACTTTCGAGAGAACACTGGAGAAGTCCGTACTTGGAGCTGCCAATTCGGATGCGCTCACCGGGCTTTATAACAGGAGATACCTGGTCGATCATATCAATAATAACGGCGATAAGCCCATAACGCTCCTTTACATGGACCTTGATAACTTCAAGGAGATCAATGACCGCTTCAGCAGATCAAGGGGAGACGAGGTGCTTGTCAAGACTGCATCATTTATAAAGGAATGCTTCCCGAGAGGTACTGTTGCCAGACTCGGCGGAGACGAATTTGCAGTTGTGCTTGAAGGTTATGCCGACAAGGTCGCTATTGAAGCGGGCTGCATACTTCTTGAGTCCAAGCTTCAGTCTGTATTCAGAGCCGGCGGACCTTCGGCGACTATCAGTATCAGCGTTACGGAAAGCGACGGATCCATGGATGCTGAGGAGCTTTTGCTTCAGGGCGGCAAGAGCATGTATAAAGTCAAGACCGACAAGAGGAGCAATTAGTGATCCCTCACGGATATATAGATACTCATATTCACGGTTGCTTCGGGTGTGATACTTCAGATGCCGATCCCGACGGGATCGTGACCATGTCCCGAAAGCTTGCGGGATACGGTGTTACGGCATTTATGCCTACCACTATGACACTGTCTTTCGATGATATAAGAAGGTGTTTTGAGGCTGTAGCGACTGCAAAAGATATATTGCGTGCTGATGATATGCCTCATGCCGAGATCCTCGGGATACACCTCGAGGGACCTTTCTTAAATCCCTCCAGAGCAGGAGTTCAGGCTGAATCCCTCTGTGTTGCTCCCGACTGCGGCGTGGGTTTTATCAGAGAGCTCGAAGCATCTTTTCCCGGGCTCCTTAAGATCATAGATATAGCTCCCGAACTTGACGGCGGGATGGATTTTATAAGGGAGTTCAAAGCCGATTATGTTATATCGCTCGCTCATACGGATGCGGACTACGAGACGGCCTGCGAAGCGTTTGAATGCGGAGCTTCCGGCGTAACTCATATATTAAATGCCATGAACGGCTGCGAAAAGCGTTCCCCCGGAATATTAGGTGCGGTTGCTGATCATCCCTCAGTATACTCGGAGATCATCTGTGACGGCATACATATCGATCCGGCGGTCTTACGGATGCTGTTCAGGATCCTTCCGCAGGATCGGACCGTTGTCGTATCAGATGCCATGAGAGGTACGGGTATGCCCGACGGACTTTATTTTCTTGGCCCGGTACAGGTGCAGAAAAAAGACGGAAGGACATATTTCGGCCCGGAGAAGGGACTGGCGGGATCCGTTACTGGCATATGGGAAATGGCCTCAAGGCTTAAGGGATTCGGATTATCCGATGAGCAGATCATAAGATCGACGTATGACAATCCGTTAAGAAGGATCGGAATAAATAAAAAACTTTGATTACATAAGTTCTGAGTATTATAATTATATTTATGGGAAAATACACGATATTCGAGCAGATAATCAATTTCATTTCCGAGCTTATCCAGAGCTTGAGTGACGGATATCTGTTTTTCGGAAGTGCATGGGATCTTGTAAGATATGCAGCTGATATCGTTCTGGTTGCCGTACTTTTTTACTGGACAATGAGATTCCTTCGCCAGACAAGAGCCTGGCAGCTTATCAAGGGTGTTGTTCTCATAATACTGTTCGTAATGTTATGCGGCCTTCTCGGACTCGAAGTTATCAACTTTCTCTTCAATAAGTTACTTTACGTTATCGCGATATTATTTATCGTCATATTCCAGCCGGAGCTTCGACGTGCACTTGAGACAGTCGGACTCAAGACATTCGGGTCCTTTAAGAATATCTTTTCGGGCAATACGGTAGAAGAAAGTGCTCAGGCATCTTCTCTTGTTCATGAGATCTCTTCGGCATGTATGGAGATGGCATCTACCTATACCGGCGCACTTATTCTTATTGAGCGTACTACAAGGCTTGATGAGCTTCTTACTCAGGAAAACGTCGTCAAATTCGATTCGACCGTGACCAACTCGGTTTTGCAGTCGATCTTTTATAAAGGTTCTCCCATGCATGACGGCGGACTTCTTATTCGTGACGGCAGGATAATAGCTGCCAGATGTCATGTTCCTCTTTCTGTTACGATGCACAATCTTGAACGTACGGGTACAAGGCACAGAGCCGCCGTAGGCGCAAGTGAGATGGGAGATACGATTGTAGTTGTCGTATCGGAGGAGAGAGGTACGACCTCCATTGCCGTTAACGGCCGTCTGTATGAGATGAAGGACAGGAAAGAACTGGAGGCTAATCTCACATATCTTCTCGGTGCACAGGGTGTCGGTACCAGGAAGAAGGGTATCGGAAGGATCATCGATGACATCAAGACACGAAGAGAGCGTAAGGTACGTCCTGCCGCAGCTGTTAAGGAACAGCCTATCACTGAACAGCAGGGAGAGATGTCGGCTTCTGATATGACACTTAAGACCAAAGATGCAGATCAGGCAGGGAATGCGGCCCAGCTCAGTATTGCCGAGCATGCTCTTATTATCGTATTGTCGATCCTTATGTCTCTTGGTCTTTGGATCTATATCCAGATCAATAATAATCCAGTAGTATCGACTACAATAACGGTACCGATCACGTATGATAATGAATCAAAGCCTGATAATATGCAGGTTTCATATCCCATTAATAACGTAGAGATCGAGATCGTAGGCCGACAGTCTACTATTTCCTCGATCAGGCCCGAAGACATTATTGCCACGATCGACTATTCTGATGCTGAAGTCGGTGTAATGGAGTTGCCCATAGTCGTTTCTTCTGCTGACAGAAGTATATATTTCAGAGTCGAGCGGCAGTTCCCTGAGACGATATCCGTTACTGTCTATAATTCTTCCGACGACGATCAGGGATGACGTTTGGGCTAAGTGCCCGATGACCGATAAGAGGAGGAATAAGAAATGAAATATAAGAAAGTGATATCTATGTGCCTTGCTTCTGTGATGGCACTGCCCGTATTCGGATGTGTGAAAAAGGAAGAAGAACCCGTAGATTACTCGGAAGATATAATCGATACGGCACAGACATTCTGTACTGATATCAAGGCGCTTAAGATTGATAAAGCGTTGAAGATCACTGACGGGAGCGTTGCCGATCCGCTTACTGAGCTTGAGCCTTTGCTGGTCTTTGAAGAAGGTGAGATATATAATTCCGAGGCCGCATTATGGGCGGAAGCTGTATCAGGTACAATTGATTTTACTTTAGATGAGGATTCGGTCTCTTCATCCAAGAAAAAGCCCAAGGGAACGGTAGATGTAACATTTACGATTGCCGATCAGGAGGCAATATCAGGCAGCGGAGAGTATTATGATATCGACGAAATGATAGGGGCTCTTGCCGATGCGGAATCAAGGGAAGTTACAGTGACCATTGAGGTTGCTCAAAATGACGACGAGGACTGGGTAGTAACTGATTACGGAAATCTTATACATGATCTGTTCTCATTTACCGAACTGACAGAGCTCGATCTGAGAATGCCTCTTGATGAGAGGATCTACGACGTATGGCTTGACGGTGATGTCTATGATGAAGCGACGGATACATTCCATAATACATCCTATATCGGAATGTGCATCATATTCGGAGATGACACCCCCTATAATATCAATAATATGACCTATACCGTCTATTATAACGATGAAGAAGTCTTTTCTGCCAATGTGACGGATTATGATGAGGAGAATCCTGATCCTGAGAAGTCAGGCGGCGGTATCTTCATATATGTTACCGTTCTTGACAGAGGAATACCGACCTCCGATGCTTTTTTGCTCGCGGCGGGAGAATATACTATCGTCGTAAGCTATGAGGGTGAGGAGTTCTATAGAAGAACATGTTCTGTTGAATATGAAGCTGATCCTGACACTTTTGATCTGGCCGGACATGTTGATGTTCTTGAGATAGATTCGGATGCTCCCGCGGAATTCAGTGATGATATCGATCAGGAACGAAGCGGATGGTATATCGGAGATGAATTAGTTGATGATTCACATTATGCATCCGGTACCGGGACGGTTACATTCAGGCTTTATGTCGGTTCTGACCACGGGGAACTCGGATATACAATGTTTTATTATGAATCGGAATCATGTCCGGTTCCTATAATGGACTATCTCATTACAGAGGCCTATGGAAATTCCTCGTTGACTGTTGCCGATGACGGATCAATGTATTACGAATTCTCTGTTGATGCGGATTCCGACGGCTACTATATACTTGGTATATGTTCGGGACAACTGAATATTTCGTCTTATGTTGTTTTCGGATGTTGTCATGTAGGATAAGGCGATACAGAGTTTTTTGATCGGAGGAATTAAGATTGATGATCCAGATAAAGAAGATTGCGGCTCTTAGCCTGGCTTTCCTTACCGCATTTTCATCTTTCGGATGTTTTGATCATAAGGAAGAGGAGACAGTTGATCATACGGATGAGATACTTGATACGGCTGATGATTTTTGCTCGGATATCAAGTCTCTTGCCATAGATAAAGCAATCAAGTTATCGGATGATGAAGTGGCTGAATCGCTTAGTGAGATATCGCCGCTGCTCGTTTTTGAGGAGGGAGATATATACAATGCTGAAGCTGCGATGTGGGCTGCTGCAGTAGCTGAAACGATCGATTATTCGATAGACGAAGATTCCGTTTCCGTTTCTTCCAAAAAGGCCAAAGGGACTGTTGAAGTCACTTTTACGATAGCTGATCACGGCTCGGTAACATCCTCGGATCAGTATACCGATCTCGATTCAATGCTTCAGGCACTCGAAGAGACCGATAATGTGGAGATATCCGTAGTGCTTGAAGTTGTTTATGATGATGATAAATGGGTAATAAGCTATTGCGATGAATTGGTTGAGGAGCTCTTTGATTTTACGGAAGTAAGGGAACTCTCATTCGGTTCGGGACTGTCTGACCATATAAATATCGTTATAACAGAAGCGGTATCTAACGGTGAAAGCTATGAATACTATAATTCGTCTTATATAAATTTCAGTGTGAATTTTGATTCGGATGCCGAATTTGATAAGTCCGATATACATTATATTGTCTATTATAACGGTACTGAAGTTTATGCTTCCGATCTTACGGATTACGGAGAAGATGAGCATTCTTTCATAATAATGTACACAGTGCTTGATCAGAACGGTCCTGCGGATCGAAGTCTGACTCTGCCGGACGGTTATTATTCAATTGTTGTCTATTACGGAGAAGAGGAGATCTATACCTTTGATTGTGAATGCATTACCGGAGAGCCTCCTGCAACGTATGATCTGGCAACTCAGGTAGGGCTTATAGATTTTATTGATGACATTGCCTTTGCATATCTTTATGATGATGTAGACCTTGATCGCTCCGGGTGGTATTTAGGTGACGAGAGGATCGATGGCGTATATTCTGCAAGCTTGGATAATCTCTGCTTCAGGCTGTATGTCGGATCGGATCATGGCGATCTGGGCTGCAATCTGTATTACTCTCCTGAAGCGATCGTTCCTCAGCCTGCTATACCCAATATGTACCTGATAGGTCAGGAGGACAACAGCGTAACTGTCGGTCCGGACGGTTCATATTATTATGAGATCATTGTCAGCGGAGATATCGGCGGAGGTTTTTATATATTGACGATAGATGATACATCATACCTTGAGCCTGATGCTACACAGGTCGTTTTTGCCTGTTGCTCAGTTGAGTAATGCAATATATTAATGCTTCATGCTATAATCATGTAAATACTTTATGAGGGGTATAGGTTATGAAAGAAAATGTTCGTAAGGCTTTAGCCGTATTGTTGAGTACAACGTATATCCTGTCGTCTGCGGGATGTGCTTTCCTTGATAAGTCAAAGGATGAGATACTTGATGTTGCGGACCCGTATGCCAAGAATCTGGCGTCTTTAAATATTTCCAAGCTTGTAAAAAGCACAGTAAAGGATCTTAAGGACGATGCGGACGAGTGGGAAGCAAAGCTTGATTTCAGCGAGGGTGATCTTTATACGGCAGATGCTGCAACTGCACTCGATTCCATTGCTTCGACTATCAGCTATGAGATCGACGAGGAGTCGGTAGAAGCTGACGGTAAGAAGGGCAAGGGTTCGATTGAGGTCACATTCTCCATTGCCGACTATGAGTCGGTGCTCGAAGACGAGGAGATAAGGAATGTAGAGGACTTCGTATCTGAGATCGAGAGTGCAAAAACTAAGGATATCGAGATCACACTTGAGTTTGAGAAGGATGATGACAATTGGCTCTGCTCTAACTATGATGATGTTTTCGAGACCTTGTATGCGTTTACTGATGAAGAATACAGTTTCAGAGTTCCCGTAGTTGAATATCTTAACGGAGTAAACTGGTTCGGATGTGATTGGGATCTCGGTGACGGGTTCTACACTAATACAGACTATATAGATGTAGATCTTGATCTTGACTGGTCAGCTGATGATCTTGATTACTCCGAGATCTATTATACGGTTGAGTATGGCGGAGCTGAGGTATACAGAGCTGATGGTACATATATCGGCGCTCTTTATACATATTATGACGGTGCGCCCATAGATGCCGAGAGCGGTCATCTTGCAGCAGGTACATATACGATCACATTCTATGATGTTGATGATTCCGTGATCTGGACAGGCAGTGCGACAGTTTATGTTGAAGCTGATCCTACTCCTACTCCTTCACCTACGCCTGATCCTTCCGCTTCAGGTGATTCCAGTGTTATTCTTCCCGGATTTACTCATTACGAGATCGACGAGAGTTCGGATATCTATGCTGCTATCGATCAGGATAATTCCGTATGGGTCGATGCTGACGGCGTAGAAGTTCCTATCGGAATGTATCCTGCCGGAACTGATACCATTACTTTTGATCTTTATACATCAGAGGATCTCGGTCCCCTTGAATACAGGATCCTCTATAATGATACCCTGCTTGCGACTGATGAATCGCTTGTAAATCTCGGCTATGATTATGCATATGCCGAGAGTACGGACAGCGGATATGTATATCACTGTGTGGTATCCGGTTCTGATATTGTTTCCGGTTATTATGTACTCGGAATCTATGATCCTACATCAGCCGACGGCTCGTTGATCCTTTTCACTTTCTGCGGTATTCAATGATATTGATCATATGTGAGAGGATAATAATATAAGTAAGAACTCTGCGATGATGGCCTCAGCCGTCATCGCAGTTTTTTTGAAGGATCTATTGTGATCTCTGCACACGGTCTTTCTGACTGACAGTATGGTAAGGAGCAGTCAGACGGATGTAGCGTATATATCGGTCCCACGTTTTTGTAAATTAATTGTCGTGTATATTTATAAAATTCGCAGAATATAGTAAAATATACAGGACATGGCTGAAAATGATAAGTGTTTTGCGGCCAGGATTGGAGGTTAGTAAATGAAAAGCTCGATTAAGAAGACTGTATCAGTTGCTGTAGCTTCCGCTATGATCGTTTCTATGGCGGGTTGCTCACTTTTCGATAAGTCTAAGGATGAGGTGCTTGAAGCTGCAGATCCGATTGCAAAGGCTCTTGCATCATGTAATGTATCCAAGATCGGTAAGGGATCGACAGATGATTTTGAGGATATTCAGGAAGATTGGGAGGAGTTACTCGATTTTTCAGTCGGAGATGAATATGATTCAGATGAAGCTACGGCTTTGAGTGCGATCGCAGATTCTATATCTTACGAGATCGATGAGGAATCTGTTGATGCATCCAAGAAGAGCGGAGAGGGCTCTGTAAGTGTTACATTTACAATTGCCGATTACGAATCTGTTCTTGATGAAGATTATACGGATGTAGATGACTTCGTAGACGGCATTGAAGATGCTGAGACTACTGAGATCGAAGTTACCTTGGAGTTTGAGAAGGACGATGATGAGTGGCTCTTCTCCAATTATGAAGAGGTTTTCGATGAACTGTATGCATTTGTTGATGAGGAATACAGTTTTATCCCTCCTTTTGCTGATTGTGTAAGAGGTGTTACATGGTACGGCGGTAATTACGACGGTACATACAATAATGCAACATATATTGATATGGATCTTGACCTTGATTGGAGTGATAATTGTGATTACAGCTCCATCTATTACGAGATCTCTTATAACGGTCAGGTGATCAAGACAGAGACCGGAACATATATGGCGTACTTATATAGCTATGATCCCGGTGTGCCTCTTGACGATTCCGGTTATTATATTGCTGCAGGTTCTTATGAAATTACTTTCTACGAAGCAGACGGTACAGTGATCCTTACAGAGACTGCTACCGTAACAACGGAGGTTGTACCGTTAGAGGTTGAGTCGGAACTGTATTGGTGGTTCAAGGATAATTATGACAATTCTAATCCCGAGTATGTAAATACAGATACTATCGACGGTCAGCTTGAATATACCAGCGGTACACCTGATTACAACACTCTCACCTTTACACTTTCATATAATGGTGAAGTAATCTACGAGGGTAGCGGTACGACTGACGCATGGATACATACCTATGATATCGATAACTGTCCTCTTGATCCTTCAGGTGAATACTTCGCAGCAGGTGAATATACTATTACTTTCTACCAGAGTGGAGAGCTTCTTGTTGCAGATTCATGTACGGTAATCGTTGAGTAAGTTATATTATTCATAATTATCTGAAGCGGTCTTCTTTTGAAGACCGCTTTTTTGTGCACATGTAAATGCTTTTTGTCAGTTATCGTTTGTAGTAAAATGTTCTTATCATATCGGTCGGAAGCCGATATATGAGAATGGGGGATATATGCGATACGGAAAGGTGACTGCTGCCGTTTTATTATCGGTAGTTTTGATATCGGGAACAGGATGTGCGGATAAACAAGATGATCTGAATGCTGTCCTGGAAGCTGCTGAAGAATATTCTACAGGATTGTCTGAGCTTAATATTCCTAAAGTCGGAAGAGGCAGTATAAGTGAATTTGAAGAAGAACGTCCTTATTGGGAACAGAAGCTCAGTTTCAGCACTTATTCGGGCTATAGCGAGGATGAGGCTTTAATCTATTCGGCTATTGCCGATTCTATTTCATATGAGACAGATGAAGGATCTGTAGAATTCGCCGATAATAAATCGGAATGCACGGTTTCCGTATCTTTTTCGATTGCCGATTATGAGACATTACTTTCATCTGATGAAAGAGTTTGGGCTTCATATCTGGCTGATGAGATCGATGATCTTGATAAGATGCAGATAGAGGTAGTTATCTGTTTTGTAAAAGAAAACGATCAGTGGCTCTGCTCAAACTATACGGAGATATTCGATGAGCTTTATGCATTTGCAGATGAATCTTTTCCGATCCGTCATCATGGTGCCGGGTATTTTGACCATGTCAATTGGTCCGGCGGCAGTTATGATGGCTACTATACTAATACTGAAAGCATATGTATGTACCTGGATACAATTGTAAATGGTGATTCCGTGTTGGAAGATTCATATTTTACGGTATCATTCGGCGGACAGGAGATATACAGATCAGATGCGGGCGGAGGGATAGCGGAAGTATCTGCCTTTGATATTCCCGAATATACCGATGAGACCGGGCATATCATAGCTCCCGGAGAATATGTGATCACATTCTATGATGAGGACGGCACTGAGATAATATCGGGAACTGCACATGTAGATCAGGAGTTTGAAGAACTTGTCATTCAGCCGTATTTACGATGGTGGCTGTCAAGTTCAGGGATAGAGCCGGCTGATGCGCCGGAAGGGACTGTTATTGATTATGGCGGAGTAACTGAAGATGCTGTCTATATCAATGCCAATACCATTTGGGCGGAAATGGAGTACACGGGTATCTATGAATACCGTGACGGTTATGCGACATTGGAATATAACGGAGAAGAGATATACAGAGAAAACGGTATAAATGAGTTGGTTGTAAGCAGCTTTGATGTAGGCAGTGCGTATATGGTAGAAGGTGAGATTTATTTTATCCCCGGAGAGTATACGGTTACATTTTATGATGCAGATGATAACCCGGTAGTCTCGGATACCTGTATAGTGGAAGTCGAGTGAGTTTTGTTTACCTTAAAATTCTCTAAATGATGTTTAATATTCTTCAAGAATATAGTATAATAAGTCAGTTTTGGTCGAATGAATCAAGTATAACTATGACCAAGAATGGAGGATAAGTATGAAAAGTAGTATGAAGAAAGCTGTTTCTGTAGCAGTTGCTTCAGCAATGGTACTTTCAATGGCAAGTTGCTCATTCCTTGATAAGTCTAAGGATGAGGTTCTCGATGCAGCTGATGAGTACGCTAAGAATCTTGCATCTTGCAGCGTTGCTAAGCTTGCAAAGCTCTCCGATTCTGATTTTGAGGACATCCAGGAAGAGTGGGAGACAAAGCTTACATTCAGCGAGGGTGATCTTTACACCGCTGATACAGCTAAGGCTCTCGGAGCTATCGCTGATACCATCTCTTATGAAGTAGATGAGGAGTCTGCCGAAGCTTCTAAGAAGAGCGGTGAGGGTTCCGTTGATGTTACATTCACAATCGCAGATTATGAGTCTGTAGCGGGTGATGATTCCATCACAGATGCAGATGCTTTTGCTGATGCGATCGCTGATGCTGATACCAAGGAGATTTCAGTAACTCTCGAGTTCGAGTCTGATGACGATTCTTGGCTCTGCTCTAATGCAGAAGATGTATTCGGAGATCTTTACGCATTTACGGATGAGGAATTCTCTTTTGTACCTCCTCTTCAGGATCTTCTTACATCCGAGAATCTTGAATGGTGGTTCACTTCCAATGGTGACGATGCTGCTCCTGTTTATACGAATGCTACGTCTATCGACGCAGAGTTACCTTTGGAATCTACTATTGATGTCGACCTTACAGGTGTAACATGTGAGCTCACATATGGCGGTGCTGTTATCTATTCTGCTCAGGACACATATGACTGCTATGCTCATGCTACTGATGTAGATGCTGCTTACCTTGATCCTACAGGTGCTTACTTTGCAGCAGGTCAGTATACTATTACATTCTATGCACCTGACGGTTCTGAACTTATTTCAGGTACTTGTACTGTAGAGTTAGAGGCAGAGGCTACACCTACACCCGCTGCTTCCGGTTCTGCTAGTGGTGTAAATCAGGTAGATTATATTACTACTGAAGGCGATTTCTTCGATTACACAAGTGCTCCCGTATGGTACAACTCCGATAATGGTGTTTATGCATCCGGTACGACAACTCTTGAGCTTACTATTGCTCGCTATGACGAGTCACTCGGTGAAGTTTCCTATGAGTACTTCTACTCCGTTGACGGCAGTGATGGCAGCTATACATCTCTCGGTACCTATACATGTTCAACAGCAGCCTATTCTGATGGTGATTTCTATGAGTGTCAGTATACAGGTACTATCGCTGACGGTTATTATGGTATTATCGTAAGCTATGACGGAACAGAGCAGCTTGCATCTGTTTGCCGTGTAGGTTAATAACGATCCGAATCCGTTATAATGATATGATTTCCGTCCCGGTTTTCCGAAGCCGGGACGGTTTTTTTTGAGGCATAAGAAAAGGCATCTGAAATATCAGATGCCTTAATTGATTCTATATAAATGTATTCGATCAGATAACTGAAGTCTTGAGCATATCGTATGCGGCTTTAGCAACTTCTCTTACAAGGGGATCGGGATCAGCAAAAGCCAACTTCTTAACATATTCCTCGCAATGCTTTGCATTACATTCTGCCGCCGCGGTCGATGCATTTGCTCTTACCATTGATACTGAGTCTCGCAGAAGGGGAATGAGTGCCATTCCGGCTTCGTATGTATTTATCTTGCCCATTGCAAGAGCTACTTCAGCACGAACGTCAGGATCGGCGTCTTCGGCCAATTTGACCAATTTAGCTAAGTTGCCTTTCGCAGCATACTTAGTGATCTTTCCTCTTAAACTATCCAGTCTTGACATCAGTGTTGCCTCCGAACCTTTTCTTTAGTTTTATTATAAAGCGATAACGCTTTGGAATTGTTAAGAAATTATGACTAATCTATTAACGAGTTGAACGTATTACTACAATAATATAAACTAACAAAATAGTAAGAGACTAATGATACGAGGTCAAGATGAAAAATTACAGATTGTGTGGAACAATTTTGGTTATGATATGTTCGCTTATCATGAGTGCTTCCTGTTCCAGAAAATTACCGCCCGAGACACTTCCTTCGGCAACGACATCTTCCATCATCGAAGAGGTCTTTTCGGAGATTACCGAACCCGAGGAAACATCAATTTCCGAGACTACTTTATCTCACGGACCATACAGTACGGCTGTTGTGACCGATCACCCTGTAGATGTACACGGAAGCCTGTCAGTAAGCGGTCTTGGAGTAGTGGATCAGAATCTTGAGCCTGTGACTTTAAGAGGAGTAGCAGTAGATCTGGCAAGTGATGATATAGGATTTATTAATCAGGAGACGATCAGAACTGTTACAGAGGATTGGGGATGTAATGTCGTAAGAGTCATAATGAAGGTCGGAGACGATACATACGGTTATCTGTCGGATCCTGACGGATATTTTAACAGTATATGCTCTACGATCGATATGTGCACAGAGCAGGGGGTATATGTTATAGTCGATCTCGATCTTCCGGATCAATGTGATTATACGGCTGTTCAGGAGACAGCTGTGGATCTCTTTACCAGGATATCTGCCATATATCCGGATAATAATGCAATAATCTATGAGATATGCAGTAATGTGGGTGCATATAATTCGGAAGATCCCGATAACAGCGTCAGCTGGAGCAATAATGTCAGACCTTACGCCGAAGCTGTCATTGGGGCGATCAGGGGGAATAACGCTGATAATCTGATAATAACCGGAACTCCCGTATATCAGAGTGAGACAGCACTTGCTTCCATTTCTCTTATCGAAGACGCTGATCTTCTGTATTCTTTCTCGGATCTCGGATCGATCCCGAGTTCTCAGGCGATAGGTATACCGCTCATATATACATCCATGAACGGGATCATAGTTACCGATCTTCAGGTGCTCGAAGAAGCGGGTATAGGCTGGTGCTACTGCGGTATAGGCCCTGACGGTTCGTTTGATAACAATCTTCTCAACTTTTCCTCGGATATCCTTACGGATGATGAGAAACTGGCCGGTCACTGGCCTGATGAATTCCTGACGGCCGATGGTATTGCGCTCAGGGATATGCTTACGGGTATTGCATCTCCTGTTGATGAGATCACGGGCGACACTGACGTGACTGAAGAGACCTCATCGTCCCAGGAAGCGACGGAATCCTCCGCGGAAGATACAGCGCAAGGATAAAGTTGCACAAACTTCACCTTGTATTTGGTATATATGGTTTTTCAAATTAGCGATTGTTACCGAAAGTGGTGATAATCGCTTTTTGATGTTTGAGGTACAGGGCTGATTTTGCTATAATTTTTCTGTTGTGTTTTTATTTTAAATACAGAGGTGTGGCACTTGCGCAGGATTGGATCGTCAGTTGTTTTTATGATCGCAGCGATTTTGGTGTGCCAAACTTTAGGCGGGTGCTCGGTAGGGAACATCCTTTCTAAGGCTTCTGAGACTACTACTGCGGAGACATCCGCCGAGTCATCGGCTCCTACTCCTACTCCCGAGCCAACCCCCACACCGGTTCCTACACCTACTCCCACACCCGAACCCGAGCATATCCTTGTATCTTTCTTAGGCGACTGTACTCTTGCCGATGCTCTTGCGTGGAGCGGTTCAGAAGGAAGCTTTGACGACGTAGTGGAGGAGAACGGTTACGAATACTGTTTTCAGAATTGTGCGGAGCTGCTTTCGCAGGACGATATGACACTTGCAAATTTTGAGGGCACCATTACGGATTCAACGGCTCATCTTACCAAGGAATTCGTATTCGGGGGCCCTTTTGAATATACCGAAATGCTTACTTTCGGAAGCATAGAGGCCGTAAATCTTGCTAATAACCACAGCTATGATTACCTTGATCAGGGACTGGCAGATACCCAGGCGGCTATGGAGGAAGCAGGAATTGCATGGAGTAATCAGAATTCCGTGGCGATATATGAAGTAAGAGGCATAAAGATCGGAATGTTCGGTATAGATTATGTATCAGGCGATTCTACGGCCATGGCCTATCCTCTTATAGACGAACTCAGGGAAGAGGGATGCAATATCATAATCGCCTCATGTCACTGGGGAGTCGAGAGGGACTATACTCCTAGAGATTCTCAGGTAGTTGCGGGTCATGATCTTATCGATTACGGTGTCGATATCGTAGTAGGGACACATCCCCACAGGCTTCAGCCTATCGAGAATTATAACGGCAGATATATCTTATACAGTATTTCGAATTTCTGCTTCGGCGGTAATACGGGCCTTTCGGATCCTGATTCCGCGATCATTCAGTGTGAGTTCGCCATGAATGAGGATAATACGGCAGTTGACAGCTACACATTAAATGTCATTCCTTATTGTCAGACAAGTACGAGGCCCGGCAATGACTACTGCCCGGTACCGTATGAGTGGGGAACGGATGATTATTACAGAGTGCTCGAGAGACTTAACTGGTCACAGGAAGATGAGTAAATAACACTTCAAGAAAGTGTAAAAGATAACGGAGGCAACTATGGCAACAGGTAAAGTATTGGTGGTTATGGGATCTGATTCGGATTTCCCCGTAATGGAAGGATGTTTTAAGATCCTTAAGCGATTCGGTGTAGAGTTCGAGGCTCATGTGGCATCGGCGCACAGAACTCCCGACAGAGCGATAAAGCTCGCTAAGGAAGCTAAGGATAACGGTTTTAAGGTTATCATCTCCGCTGCAGGTCTTGCGGCTCACTTGGGAGGTGTTCTTGCTGCCAATACGACTCTCCCTGTAATCGGAGTTCCCTGTAAGGGCGGTGCTTTGAACGGTGTAGATGCTCTTTATGCTACAGTTCAGATGCCTTCCGGTATCCCCGTTGCTACGGTTGCGATCGACGGAGGAACGAATGCGGGTATCCTCGCATGCCAGATGCTTGCATTGAGCGATGAGGGACTTTCCGCCGAGCTTCAGGAATATAAAAACGAACTCTCTGATTCCGTTTCTGCAAGAGATCAGAGACTTCAGGATAAGATCAAGGATATGGAGGGCTGATCAAGATGAGCGGATTATTCGGAGTAATTGACAGAGCGGGATCTTCTGAGGGAATTGCCAAGACGGCTTATTACGGTGTTTTCTCTTTACAGCACAGAGGACAGGAATCTGCAGGTATCGCCGTTAATAACGAAGGTACTTTTATGGTTCACAAGCAGCCAGGAATGGTTGCCGATATTTTTGATGAGATCACTCTTTCGGCATTGAACGGTCAGTGTGCCGTATGTCATGCAAGAGGCGGATCAGACAGAGAGACCGGTGTGGATGCCATCCAGCCTATCCTTATCAAGTCCAGCGCAGGCAATATAGCCATGAGTTCGGATTCCGTTAT
>CACZPC010000095.1 GCA_902782985.1 Oscillospiraceae bacterium | reverse complement strand
TTCCTGCTCATAAGGCTCGTGCAGTTCGGATATGACTGGCTGATAGACAAACTAGTTCTGAAGAAATTCTTCAGGTTCAGGAGATAATAACAACTACTACGGAGGTCTTATATGGCAGAACTCAGAGACAAGACGGATATTACTGTTGAAGAGCTTGAGGAGAGCCTGGGTGCCAAGAAGCTTCCCGAATTCATAAAGAATTGCGAGCAGACTTTCCTTGACAGGATCGATGCCATCGTGGATATCATCTGCAATGATCCGAATAAGAAGGCCATCTTCGTGTCCGGTCCCACATCTTCAGGTAAGACGACATTTACCATGAGGCTTTCCGCCGGACTTACGGCTCACGGCAGACAGGCTAATTTCCTGTCACTTGACGATTATTACAATACGAATGAATTAAAGTTCGATAAGGACGGCAGACCGGACTTCGAGACTATCGATGCATTGGATATCGATCTTGCGGCGGAGCATATCAGGGATATCATCGCCGGTAAGAAGGTCATCCCACCTTACTTCAATTTCATAACGAGATGCCGTGAGGAGAGGGACGAAAGTGACTGTATCGAACTCCCCGATAACGGAGTACTTGTAGTCGAGGGCCTTCACGGTCTGTCGGAGAAGACGGCAGGATGCCTTGACCCCGATAAGTGCGTTAAGGTCTTCATCATGCCTTACGGTAATGTATTCTGCGACACCAAGCTTATGGACAGCAATGAACTTCGAATGCTTCGAAGGATCGTAAGAGATTACAGGCACAGAGGTGCTCATGCACTGGCCACAGTCGACTACTGGCCCATGATCGCCAGGTCCGAGGAGGATTATTACAGAGATTATCTGACAAGGGCAGATTTCCACGTTAATTCCTTCCTTCCCTATGAGAGCCTTATCATCGCTCCCCTGGCGCTGCACGATATCAAGGAGGCCTTAAGTCATGTAGAGGACGGTACCATAGAGCCCAATATCTTTATGGCCAAGTCGAATACCGGCAAGGACTTCGCCGATTTCTCTACGGCTCTTGCCAAGTGCAGCAAGCTCGTAAAGCATCTTGAGAAGATCCCTGTTGTGAATCCCGCTCACGTGCCGGAGCAATCTATATTAAACGAATTTATTTCCGAATAAGGAGGCAATAATGCCTATACGAATAGCAAATAATCTTCCTGCAAGAGCAGTTCTCGAGAAGGAACGAGTCTTTGTAATGGAAGAGACAAGGGCTTTAAGTCAGGAGATACGAGCCATCAGGATCGTGATACTGAACCTCATGCCCAATAAGGCGGTGACGGAGACTCAGATCCTCCGTGCCCTTTCGAATACTCCTCTTCAGGTGGACGTGGATCTCATGAGAGTAGCTTCCCATGTATCCACTCATACCAGCGAAGAGCATCTCCTGAAGTATTACGAGACTTTTGATGAGATGAAGGAAAGATATTATGACGGCATGATCATCACGGGAGCTCCCGTGGAGCAGATGCCTTTCGAAGATGTTGATTACTGGGATGAGCTTTCGAAGATCATGGAATGGAGCAAGACTCATGTATATTCCACCATGCATATATGCTGGGGGGCGATGGCAGGTCTTTATTACCATTACGGCATTCCCAAGTATGATCTGCCCAAGAAGGCATTCGGTATCTTCGAACACAGTATGACATACAGCAAGCCCGTTAAGCTCTTCAGAGGATTTGACGATGTTTTCTATGTGCCTCACTCCAGGCATACCGAGATCCATAAGGATGATATCCTTAAGCGACCGGAGCTCAGGATCCTTTCGGAATCTGACGAGTGCGGCGTCTATGCCGTAGCAGACAGACACGGCAGGCAGTTCTTCATAACCGGTCACTCGGAGTATGATACCGATACCCTTGATCAGGAATATAAGAGGGACTTAAGCCGCGGATTACCTATCGATATGCCTATCAACTATTATAAGAATGACGATCCGGAGCAGGGACCGGTCCTGAAATGGAGATCTTCGGCAACGCTGCTCTTTAATAACTGGCTTAACTTCTACGTATATCAGGAGACACCGTTTGATCTGTCGTTGCTCGAGCCTATCGACCACAGCAAGACCGGAACTCTCGATACGGAGATGGGAAATGAGTGAGATCGTACCGATCAGCGCGGAACTTATAGCTTCCCTTTGTCCCGTAAGGGATGATAAGGGTCACAAGGGTACATTCGGCACCGCACTTATATGTGCCGGATCGGAAGATATGACCGGAGCTCAGATGCTGGCGACCGAGAGTGCGCTTAGAAGCGGCGTCGGTATGGTAAGGGTATTTGCCGAAAGAGGATCCATGTATGCCACCAGGGTCAACTGCCCCTGTGCAATGTACAGTTCATATGAGGTCAGCATCGAAGATACCGTTAAAAAGGCGGCAGAACTGCTGGAAAGAGCAGGATGTGTCCTTATAGGTCCGGGCCTTGATCCCGATGATAAGCGAAATGCGGCACTCCTTATATTATTCATAAAGAGAGCAAAGCATCTTGTTATAGATGCGAGTGCACTGAATATTCTTGCCCGTGAGCAGGCGGATATATTGCCTTTGCTGGAAGAGAGACAGGGGCAGGGACTTGCTCCCGCGATCCTTACGCCTCATGTCGGCGAATTTAAAAGACTGGCAGGCGAGACCGGCGAAGAACAGTGCGTATCATTTGCCTCAAAGTATAATTGCATACTGATACTAAAGGACCATAATACATTTATATCCTGTTCTGGCGGAAGATCTTTCAGGCTCGAGGGGAATAACAGCGGTATGAGCAAGGGCGGAAGCGGCGATGTCCTGGCAGGACTGATAACAGGTCTTACTGCTCAGGGTATGAAAGAGGAGGATGCTGCGATAAGCGCGGTATATATACATTCGGCCGCAGGCAGAGCGGCTGCAGCTGACTTAGGAAAGAGATCAATGCTTCCTTGTGACATCCCGGCTTATTTCACGGATGCCTTCGAAGAAGTCATGTGGGAAGCAAAAGGAGAATAAAGAATGATTTTTGACAGATCATGTGTAGAGATCGATATCGCTGCACTGAAGAACAACATAAGCGAGATCAGGCGTGTAACC
>CACZPC010000094.1 GCA_902782985.1 Oscillospiraceae bacterium | reverse complement strand
AGCGCGTGCGGCACGAAGGTTAACGTCAGATATCGGTTTACCCGGCATCAAAAGCGTGTAGTCCATATCGGACCCAAGCAGAAAACTATACTCCATGTGGATTATTCTACATGATGTGCGTTATAATTTGCATTAGCAAAATCGCTTATATTTCGGAGGATTTCAGTATGTTGAGTTGTGCCGTTATCATGGCTGGCGGGGGCGGAACGCGCTTTTGGCCCCTTTCTCGTATGTCTGCTCCCAAGCAGCTTGTACGTATTACGGGTGACGATGTCATGATCAATGAGACCATCAAGCACTATGATCATGTTATAGACAGGAAGAATACATTTATAGTTACAAATGCCGTACAGGCAAAGCTCACCGACAAGGTGCTTTTCGAAGAGGTCGACAGAGACAATATCCTCATAGAGCCCATGCAGAGGAATACTGCGCCCTGTATCATCTATGCGGCGATGACTTTAAAGAAGCTCTACGGAGATGCCGTAATGGCGGTGCTCGCGGCTGACCATCATATCAGTAATGTAAAGGAATACGAGAGAGTATTAAAGCTGGCGATAGATACGGCTGAGAAGACGGACCGACTTGTAACGATCGGTCTTCGTCCCACATTCCCGTCGACCGGATACGGTTATCTTAAGTTCGAGAAGGATTCTCCGGTATCCGATGAAGTCTATGCACTTGATCAGTTCGTCGAAAAGCCCTGCCTCGAGAAAGCCAAGGAATATATGGAATCCGGCAAATATCTCTGGAATTCGGGAATGTTCGTATGGAAGGCATCCGTTATCCTCGAGTACTTTAAGAAGCTCCTTCCCGATATGTATGAGAAGATGGAAAGTATCTACGATAAGCTCAGGACTTCCGATGAGAAGGCGGCTGTCGAGGCTGTATATCCCACTCTCGAGAATGTATCGGTAGATTACGGGATCATGGAAAAGGCGGACGGCGTCTATGTTATTCCCGCTGAATTCGGCTGGAATGACGTCGGATCCTGGGATACGCTGGAGAATGTATTCGATCTTGATGATAAGGGCAATGTCAGGATCGGCGATACGGAGCTTATCGACTGCGAAGGCAGCGTATTCTTTGACAGATCTTCCAAGTCAAGGACAGCTGCAGGTATCGGCCTTAAGGATATCGTGGTAGTCCAGACTGATGATGCCGTACTCGTATGTGACAAATCCAAGGTACAGGATATCAAGAAGATGGTAGAGAAACTTAAGGAAGAGGGCAGGAAGGAACTTCTTTGATGAAGATCGCCATTGACCTTACTTCCACACAGAAGAATAAGACCGGCATCGGAAGATATATGCTCGGCATCCTTATCGGACTTCAGAAGATCGACAGGGAGAATGATTATTACCTTTTTACGCAGGATGACGACCTGGACGGGTTCGGCATATATGCCCCGAATTTCCATATCGTTCCCGTAAAGAGCAGTATCATGCGCAAGACCTATATCAGGATATTATGGGAGCAGATAGTATTGCCTTTCAGAGTAAGAAAGATCGGTGCGGATGTGCTTCATTGTCCCAATTATACGATGCCGTATCTGTCCCGTCTTATAGACCGAAAGCTTGCTGTCGTATCAACATTTCATGATATGGCATATTTCCTGCATCCCGAATATCTTATCGGCTGGAAGAGAAGGATGTTCTGCGGTTATATCAGGCAGACTGCAAGGAACTGCGATAAGATCGTTGCCGTCTCGCACAATACAGCCAAGGATTCACTTGCATGCAGCAAACCTCGCAATAAGGACATAGAAGTCACCTATCTGGGTGCAGATGATGCTTTTTTCGATACGCCGGCGGCAACTGACGATATCCTTGCCAAATATCAGATCCCCGGGAAGTATATCCTGTATGTCGGTACTTTGGAGCCTCGAAAGAATGTCGCAGGTCTTATCAGGGGGTACAGGGAGCTGCCGGATGAGATAAAGAAAGAATATAAGCTCGTGATCACAGGCAAGAAGGGCTGGTACTACGATGAGATATTCAGCACCGTAGGATCAGATCCGTCCCTTAAGGAAAATGTGATATTTACGGGTTTTGTCGATGATGAGGATATGATCCCGCTCATGAAGAGAGCTTCCGAAGTCGGATATGTTTCCTTTTTTGAGGGCTTCGGTCTTCCGGTGCTCGAGGCGATGGCATCCGGAGTCCCGATCGTTACGACCTCCGGATCATCATTGAGCGAAGTCGCGGGAGACTGCGGATATCTTTGCGATCCTTCAGATCCGAAGAGCATAGCGGATGCACTCAGGCGCGGCCTCGGAGACAGTGAGGGTAAAGTGGGGAAGGCCTTGGAAAGAGCAAGGACTTTTACCTGGAAAAGGTGCGGCGAGCATACTCTCAAAGCGTATGAAGATGCCTTGAAGTTCAGAAGAGGTCAGTGAAGCTTCTTGTAGATCATTGCTCTTAAGCGATTAGGCAGTATGCAGACGACGGCATGGGGCAGAGCTCCCGAAATATAATCGGCGACGGACGACCATCCCGATCTCAGAAGATATCTGTGAAATCTCAGCATATCAGAGGCATATCTTACGCCGCCGCGCCTTGTAAAAGTGCCTTCGTCGACTCTCATATAGACCAGTGTGTCCTTCAGATTTACGGCTCTTTCGCCATTCATGAGTATTCTTATCCAAAGAGAATAATCTTCAAAATAGGGATAATCCTCATTATAGCTGCCGGCCTTTATCACGGCGGTCTTTCTGAACATTACGGCAGGATGGTTCATGGGATTACGCTTGCGCGAAAAGCTCTTTATCTCTTCATAAGACAGCGGGACATCACGCCTTCCGACGATCACGGAAATATCTTCGGAAAACTCCTCCACTGTACCGCTGACAAGTGCGATATCCTTATCTTCGGTAAATATCGAAAGCTGCTTTGCCATCCTGTCGGGAAGTGCAATATCATCGCTGTCCATCCTGGCCACGATATCATTAAGGCATTCTCCGAGTCCCTTATTCAGAGCATTGCCGAGGCCGCCGTTATCAGGGAGCCTTATCGTCCTTATCTTATCCGCGAAGCTCGTGAGTACCTCGTTCAGTTCGTCTGTCAGCGGTCCGTCACAGACTATGACTATATCGTTTGAAGGGACAGTCTGATCCAATATGCTTTGAATACTGCATCTGAGATATTCAGGCTTTTCCCCCGAATATACCGACATCAGAACGGAATAATCCATATCAGTTATCGTCACCGTCCACGACCTTATCTGCATTGTCCGTAGAGACGAAAGTCTGTTTATTATCCTCGAATGTCCTGTTATAAAGGTGAGGCGTAACTATAGCTCTTGCAGTAAGGAACATTATCTTCAGATCCTGAAGGACAGAATAGTTCTTGATATAGAGCAGATCATATCTGAGCTTGTCCTGGGGTGTGGTATCGTAATTTCCGGCTACCTGGGCAAGTCCTGTAATACCTGCCTTAACGGCAAATCTCTGGGAATAACCGGGGATCTCCTTCTCGAAATTCGCTACGAATTCCGGTCTCTCTGACCTCGGGCCTACAACACTCATGTCTCCTCTGAGAACATTAAAGAACTGAGGCACTTCGTCGAGCTTGCTCCTTCTGAGGAATCGTCCGAAAGGCGTAACTCGAGGGTCATCCTTGCCCGAGATAACGGCGCCCGTAGCCGCTTCGGCATCTATCCTCATGGTGCGGAGCTTGTAGATCTTATATGGCTTGTTATTGATAGTAAGTCTTTCCTGTCTGTAGAAGACCGGACCGCCGTCGCCCGCCTTGATTATGATGGCGCAGACCAGCATGATAGGAGCGGAAAGGATGATTGCGAGAAGGGAAATAAGGATATCCATACAACGCTTGACGATCCTCTGCTCGAAAGTAAGTCCCATCCTGTCAACGAGCATTACCATCAGGTCATTCAAGTTGATGACCCTGGACTTATAAAGGCTTATCTCATAGAACTGCGGAACGATATATACGACTGTCTTATGCTTTGCACTTGACAGGATGATATCCGACTTTACGTCTTCGGGAACATCAGGGCAGAGGAATATCTCCGCATTGCTCCTGATCGCCGATCTGACTGCCGTCTTATCCGAATATCTGATAGAACGGCTGATATCAAGATCCATGCCTTTAAGCGAAGGGTTGATCTTATCTCTTACCTGATCCATCGTAGCTTTATTGGAACCGATAATGATGAGCTCTCCGTTGTCATACATCTTGTGGCTTATAAAGCTGCAGATCATTTCCCACGTGAAAACGTAGAGCAGCAGGAAAGCGAAGCTCAATACGATAACGCTTCGGGGGAAGGCACGCTGCTCGGTAAGATCCTTGGCTGAAAGCGTTATAAGGGTAAGTATCGTACTGAAATAAAGAGTCTGGGATACGACGTCGATATTCTTCTTTCTGAAGAATCTGGGCATCTGAAGAAAATCACCGAGGAAGACCGCTGCACCGGTGATGATCGGTGCAAGAGCCTGGTAGGCCTCGTAGTTATTACCTGTCACGGTATTCTCCATGGCCTTGCCGAATACCGCAAAGAAACTCGATATATAAGCCAGGTGCACGACAAGCACCAGACCTATAAGGAAAAGAATCTTGAACAGATGCGGAATTGTAAAGATCCTGTTTCTCATTGATCTCCTCAAAAGACAATATTCCGTTTCATTATATCATTACATCCATGCCAAACAAAAATATACAATTCACGTGCGGATTCTTATTAATATTTTATATAATAATCTGCTTGAAACTTCAGAGTCGAATAAGTATAGTCTTAAATAGTGAATTTATCAATAAGTTTAAGGGGCTTGGATAATGAAGAAAACAGGGAATGGAAACAGCAGAAATACAGGCCTTGTACGACCCGGAGTAAGGTCAGTAGACTCTTCATCCGGAGCCGGTTCGGGCAGTAAGCCTTCGACCATAAAGAATAACAGGACTTCCGCTTCTTCAACGCGTTCGACGTCGAAGAAGTCGCCTGCAAAGAAGTCCTCTTCAGGTACAAAGAGAGCCGGGAAAAAGAAGAATAAGACCGCGCCGATCTTTGCAGTAGTCATCGCAGTAGTCGTACTCGGCATCGCGGCAGGTGTGCTCTATAAGATGGGCTATTT
>CACZPC010000093.1 GCA_902782985.1 Oscillospiraceae bacterium | reverse complement strand
TCCGTCTAAGACTCCTGACAGTATGGAATGTATCCGCTGCGGCGAATGTATAGATCATTGTCCCTCCGACGCACTGCATCTGGGAATTAAAAAGTAGTAGGCTATTGTAAACTCCGAATCAGTGAAGTACCCTTATCTTACGTTATTTGTAACATTGTTACAGCGTATTAAGGAGACAGAAGATTCGATATAAGAACCGAGACTGTCACCGACAAAAATAAGAGAAGCACCAACAAAGGCTCTTCTTTCTATCTTTATACCGGAGATACCAAAAAGCAATATAAAGTGTACGACAGGATATACGACAACGTCTCTATAGGCGATACCGTATACATCTTAAGAATAGATCCTTCCTTCAAGCCCAAAGCTCCCGTCGCTAAGGAACTTCTTATACCGACAGTTCCCTTCCCGCCCTACAGATCAAAGCGCTGATATAAGATAAGCCTTAATTATCCGCATTGCTTCATCGTAAGGATCATAAAGGTATCAGCGGACTTTCTCGCCTGATGGTATACTTATATAATAACGGTAACAAGTCACAGGCAGAGGTAATGATATGACCTACTCTATCATCGGTATCCTGGCAAGCATACTTCTGGTAATCACCAACAGGGATATCCTCCGAAGACACGACGGGTATGCCCTCACCAAGACTCAGAAAAGCTACCGCTTCTTCCTTATGGGAGTGATGTGTTATTACATCACGGATCTTCTCTGGGGCTTCCTGTACGAAAGGCACCTGATGGTGCTCTTATTTATCGATACCTCTATCCACTTTGCCGCTATGGTCGGCTCCCTCATGCTCTGGACGCAGTATGTCGTATCGTATCTTGCTACAGGCAACCTCTTTGAGAGGATACTCAAGCACATCGGACGCATATTCCTGGCCGCAGAACTTATATTTATCGCAGTCAATCCCTTTACCGGAGTCATATTCCGGTTCGATGAGGACGGCGTCTACCACGCCGGCATAATGAGATATGTGACGCTCCTTATACAGATAATCCTATTCCTGGCGACGGCCGTCTATACACTTATCATCGCATCCAAAGCCAAAGGTCTTATAAGGCACCGCCACATGACCATAGGCTTCTTCGGCATCGCCATGATGCTTCTTATTACGATCCAGGTCTTCTATCCCCTGCTGCCCCTCTATGCAATGGGTTATATGCTGGGAACGAGTCTTCTTCACAGCTACGTAGTAGAAGACGAGAAGGAAGAATACAGACGCGAGCTGGAGGAAGCAGCAGCACGTGATCAGGAGCAGAAGAAGGAATTGTCCGAAAGCCGTGAGGCACTTAAGGCGGCACTTGAAGAAGCCAAGAGAGCCAACAGAGCGAAGACGGCATTTCTCTCCAACATGAGCCATGAGATAAGAACTCCCATGAATGCCATTATCGGACTTAATAACATCGCCATGAACGATCCCACGGCCAGCGAGCAGATAAAGACTTATCTTACCAAGATGGGAGATTCCGCTGATCATCTCCTGGGGATCATCAATGACATCCTGGATATGACACGTATAGAGTCAGGTCACATGATACTTAAGAAAGAGGAATTCTCTCTTATAAATGCCCTCGAGCAGATAGATACAATGATCGGCGGTCACTGCCAGGAGAAGGGCATCACTTATACAAGCACCGTAAACGGGCACCTGGACGAATACTACATCGGAGATGTCTTAAAGCTTAAGCAGGTCCTTATAAATATCCTCGGAAATGCAGTCAAGTTCACTTCCGAAGGCGGCAAGGTGGATCTGCTGGTAGAAGAAGGCGAGCATTATGCCGGCAAGGCCGTAGTCATATTCACCATAAGCGATACCGGCATCGGCATGACCGAAGAATTCATGGAGCATATATTCGAAGTCTTCAGTCAGGAAGATACTTCCGCTACTACGCAGTACGGCTCCACAGGACTTGGGATGCCCATCACCAAGAGCATCGTGGATCTCATGAACGGCAATATCGAAGTCGAGAGCACCAAGGGCAAAGGAACTACATTCAAGGTAACGATCACTTTGGATGAGTCTTCCTGCGAGGGCGAAGCGGGCAATAAGGCTGAGCACAAAAAGCCCGTGGATCTTAAAGGAATAAGAGTCCTTCTTGCAGAGGAC
>CACZPC010000092.1 GCA_902782985.1 Oscillospiraceae bacterium | reverse complement strand
CAGTTTCTTATCTTCCTGTCACCATTTCCACTCTTCGAAGAATCTCTTGACTCCTGCTCCTCCGCCTTCGGACTGCTCTCCGTTAAGCTCGGCCTTTCGCTTGCCGTACTCGTTGATAGCAGCCATCGAGATAAGGATTATACCTACTACAAGAAGATATACAAGCCATGCCTTGCTTGCCCAGAATGTAGCAGACAGATATACGGCGATGGCGATGATCGCGATGACGGATAACAGGAACCAGGACTTGTCCTTGGCAATAAAAGCGTAGATAAAGATAGCGACCGATACTATGCCCGTGATAAGAAGGTCCAGGATCTCGCCTGTAGCAGCGGCACTTATTCCTTCTATTACAAGACATACGGACACGGTAACGATCCAGATGACTCTCATGGTGGATTCCTTGCCCGGCTTTATGACGTTTCTTATAAGGAATACGTCAAGAAGGATAAGGAGCATTATTACCTCTCCCTTAAAGAGCTCGGGAAGCTCCTTTATGATCGGAAGACTTATTATCGCAAGGCACATAAAGGACGTAGATATCGAGAGAAGTAAAGCCTTGGCCTTGGGGAATCTTATGGCATGACTTACAAGGATAAGTGCGATAGTAAGCAGTATCGCAAAAGGTGCTATATCGTAGTATTGAGTATCACTTGCAATGATGGGGAACAATATGGATACATATGTCAGGTAATCAAGATACAAGGGCTTGGTATATACCTTCTTGTGAAGGAGAAGACCGAGACCTATAAGGAGGATACCTGTCGCACAGCAGATGAAATACTGCCCGCTTACAGGATCTAACGCCTCTGTTAAATATTCCGTGCTTATAAGAAGCGGTACGATCGCGACAACAGTATTTTTCTTGAAGTAGAGAAGCACGACAAACAATGCGGCTACAGCTGCACCGATCCACGGGTCAACCTCCATGGTCTCATTCCATATGCAGTACAAAGATCCTATAAGACAGGAAGTGATATCAGCCACGGCTACATACTTGCCGATAACTTCGTGAGATCTTATCTGCGGGATAAAGCCTGCTGCTATGACTACACCGTAGAAGATGATGCCGGGGAAGTGTGAGTATGAAGGCCCGTAGAATACAGCGCTTATAAACATAGATGCCGAGCAAAGTGCGAATACTACTGCAGCACAGGAACGTATGTCGGGATGCTTGCCGGGACGGGCTATGTATCTTGAGATCAGTGCAGCAAGAGCAGCAATGATCAAAAGTGATGATACCGTGATGCGTATCGGACGGATCGAATTGGCAGCCTTTATAAGCATAAAGACGGAACAAGCGTAGTAAGCATAGGATGACCAGCAAGCTATTGTCTTCCCCTTTATCTTAGGTATGACTATCGCACATACGATATAGCCGACAAGAGCAAATCCGCCTCCGAATACCACGGGAAGGTCTTCGTTGCCGCCGCGGAATATATAAGTTCCGACAGAATAGAAAAGAGTCGAAGAGAACACGGTGCCGGCGATAAGTGATATTACCCTTACCTCCTTGCGGTTATCTTTCCTGAAGGCACATATTGCCATAAGAAGTACCGATGCCGCGATAAGCACGATGCTGACAACATAACGAGCCGCTAACTGATCGTCGAAGACTACCTTTCCCGAAAAAGCTGCTGCAAAGAATATAACGGGATAAAGAAGATCAGTGATTGCATTTCGAAGTTTGGAAAACTCGGTGAATATGTAGAAGACAAGAAGACATATACCGAATACGGCCATCTCGACTTCTACTCCGGGTGCGGAAGGGATATCCGCGAAAGAAGTTGCATACAAAGATATGAGGGCGGCGATCGCGGGTGTTATATAGCGCTGCCACTTGGAGCCTCCGAAGACGACTCGTATATAAAGGCTTGCAAATACCATGAGAAGGCAGAGCATGTATATGACGGATCTCGGATTTCCAAATGCGGCTGCCATAAAGGCCATGGCAGTGTAGTGGCTGATGGCAGAAAGAACGCGTGATACCTTAGTTGCTGTCTCTTTCTCCGTTACGGACATACGAACGGAGCGAACGATGGCGGAAGTACAGATCGCCAGATACATCAAGTGGCCCGACAGCGTAGGTAAAGCGCTGACGAATGCAGCAAACATGAATGCATACGAACAGATCCTTAAGGAAGGATGCTTCTGTCGCTTGTAGTTACAAAGGATATAAAGGGCCAGCGCAGCGGTATATGCCATTGCGGAAGCCGAATAGATAACACCGGTATTGATGTGATCGGGAAGCTTAGTTCCGAGCAAAGAGGCAATATTCTGCAAAGCCTTGCCCAGGCTGTTGTCGTAGAAGATACCGGTACCTGCGCAGTACACAAGAGCAATACTTGTAAGAGATGCTACTGCTGAGAGGATATAGCTTACGATCCTGTTCTGCCCCTTAGAGAAAGCCGAATATCCTGCTACGAGGGTCGTTATGAGGATGACTCCCATCGTTACGAGATAAAAGCTCATAAACTCGGGTCTGTACTCTATCCATCCTGCGAATATGCCTCCTGCAAGAGAGAAGGAAAGGACCAGATCAGATACGATCGAGTTCCTTTTGATCGCCTTAAGGAGCACGAAGAATGCCGTGATAAGAAGAGCATAGACCAAGAGAGGATATGTCCTGTCATTGTATTCGTACTCCGTAAAGGATGTGGCATAAAGCGAGAATACGAACATCACAACGGGAGCGACATATCCCATCCACTTCTTCCTGCCCGTAAGGAGCGTCACGATAAGAATACAAAGACCGATAATTACGGGAATATATTTGAAATTCCATACCACGATCAAGATCGCACCCAGGGATATATATGTGATGAGTTCGGAATAGAGCTTAAAGAACTTGATCTCTTCACTCCTCTTATCGCGCAGGAATAAATTTGCCGCCAGAGATGCCGCGGACAACGCCAGGAAACAGCATCCTATCCTGTCGTATAACTCATATGCGAACTGTGCCGTCACGAAAAGCAGTGTCCAGGTGAATCCCAGGTACATGATGCCGTAGTAAGCGCCGGACTTATAGATCCTGACTCCGACATAACCTGCCACGCCAAACAGGAGAGCAGCACATGCGGCTACTATGGCAGCACCGCCGCCGGTAAACGAGAACCACTCTCCGAAGAGGCTCATTGCACCGATACCGCATGTGACTACGGGGAGAAGGAGCGAACCTAATGTGTAGAAAGCAAAGCCGGTCTGCTTTAGCTTTAAGACTTTGCCGGATAAGTACGACAGGAAGAATACGAGAGCTACGACTCCGATAAGGACTCCAGCTCTTACCGCATCATTCATGAATCCCCATGACGAGGAGATGAATACTGCACCTACGATCGTAATGAGCAGGACACCGACTGCGAACGAGATATTGATACTGCTGAACTTGACCTTCTCGCGAGTCTTAACCGGCTTTGCCTGAGCTGCGGGAGCAGGCACGGGAGATGATACCGGAGTTGCCGGAGCAGGCACCGTACTCACTGTCGCACTTACGGGGGGCACCGTCTGAACGGCGGGTCTTGCCGGTGCTTTTGCCGCAGCCGTTGAAACCGGAGCAGTATAAGAATACGTATTAACAGTCT
>CACZPC010000091.1 GCA_902782985.1 Oscillospiraceae bacterium | reverse complement strand
GTCTTTCCTTTATAGAATGAACCGTCGCAGGTGGCGCAATAAGACACGCCTTTACCCGTAAGCTCCTCTTCATTTGCGATCCCCATATGCCTGTTACGGGCACCGGCTGCGATAATGACGGCCTTACATTTTTCTTCGGTACCGAATCCGCCCTTGAGCGTAAATCCGGATGTGGCATCTCCTTCTATCGAGACTATCCTGTCAAATTCGATCCGGGCTCCGAGTGCCGCAGCCTGCTCATAGAGCTTGGTCGCGAATTCGAATCCTGAAATATTCATAAATCCCGGATAGTTCTCGATCTCGGGGGTATTGATGATCTGTCCGCCATATGCCTCTGCTTCGTAAAGAACCGTGTCCATTCCGGCTCTTCTGCAATAGATCGCCGCCGTAAGTCCGGCTGTTCCTGCACCGATGATCGCTACGTCTGCCATGGACCGCTACCTCAACTTTCCTTTTTGTCGATATACTGCATCATCGTATCGTGAATATCAGGATAGGATCTTTTCAGCGAAATGATCTTACCGCTCTCATCGATAAAGCAGTGCTCGCTCTGGCCCGTACATCTTATTTCTCCCGTTGCCCTGTCTCGAACGACATATTCGATCGAAAGCCTGATGCCCGTATATTTTACGAATCTGACCTCCACATCGACCACATCATAAAAACGAGCCATGGTCTTATACTGAGCCTGCACGGATACGACGGGACTTATTATCCCCATCTCCTCCATATGCTTATATCCGAGTCCGATCTGCTCGAATACATCTATCCTGGCTTCTTCAAACCAGCGGATATAATTGGAATGATGGACGACCTTCATCTGATCCGTCTCATAGTACTGAACCGTATGTTCGTGAGGTTTTATCTCTTTCACTTAGTGATTCTCCGTTCTGTTAATATTTTACTGTCTGCCTGTACCGAGAAGATTTGCAAGGGGCTCTACGACAGACTCAAGATCCCTGATGGCATTATTAAGGCCCTCGAAATCAACATTATTGAAATTTCCCATAGCCTCGTTTAATGATTCGTTATTGCTCGTAACCAGCCGGTCGACATTGGCGATCATTTCATCTATCCCTGCCAGCGAACTGTTAGCCGACTGTACAAGTGTCTGCGTCTGTTCTACGGCAGTCTTGGTGGTAACTATCATGTCCTGCACCTTATTAAGAGTAATGACAGCTTTGGGCACCACTATCATAAGCGCAATAGTTATAACTGCAAACATGGACACAGTCGCTATAGCCGTGATCTTCTGCCCCATAGCATCTTCCTTCTGGCTCTTTACCAGCTCCAAAAGCAGATCGTGGTCATTCATCTCCTTAAGCTTTTCGAGATCTTCAGCTTTCATGTCATTCCCTCCTGATCAATTCATCTTGCCGAACTTCTTCATGCATTCGACATATTCCGCCACACATACCGGATTATCCAGGTCATCCTTATCAAGTCCCTGATATGCGCATAATTCGTCCCAGAGAAGGCTGCTGCCCTCTACACTGTAGCATCCGCTTGATATATCAATGATGACGATGATGTCCTTAACCTCTTTGAAGATCTCATCCTTATTCTCATAGAGCTTTTGCCCGGGACCTTCATTTAATATCTTGAAGATCTTAGGATCCGGCTCCGTATCTTCGGGAAGCTTACATCTCTGATGCGAATTCATCATGACAGTGCGTGCGAATCCCGAAGCGATAAGTTCATCCCTGATCTCCTCTGTCTTATATTTCTTGAGGATAAACCTGGCAACTTCTATGCCGCTCCTTCTGTTCGGCTTGAGCTTGGGGGCATATTCCTGCCATACCTTTACCCATTCCTTAAACTTTTCCTCACTCGGCTGATCTAATATCACTTGTTCCTTGCCTCCGTATTCTCATTGATAAATTCGGTTATATCTTCAAAATACTGCCCTCTTACAGGCTCATTTTGTATCTCATGTCTGTAGTGACCGTAATTCTTCACCGTAACCTTTCGCGCCTTGTCCCGTGCAAACTTATCCGCCACTTCCTGCGCACCTTTGCC